>VYEH01000041.1:0-14016 GCA_009843005.1 Pseudomonadota bacterium
CGGCCTGGTCAGGGTGGGCGTGCAGTCGTCCATCGCGCACCCGGGGACTGCCGATCTGCTGAGGCGATTGATGACGGAGGCGGGACTGCCCGTGCCCCCCGCAGGCCGGACACTCGAGTCCATTTGCGTCACTGAATTGTGCCGGTAGACTCCCCCGCATCCAGTCACAAAGAAGAAAGGGAGCTTCTGCAATGAAAACTAGAGCAGCCGTAGCCTGGGAAGCCGGGCAACCCCTGTCCATTGAAGAGATCGACCTGGACCGGCCGAAGGCCGGCGAGGTACTGATCCGCATCGTGGCGACGGGTGTTTGCCACACCGATGCCTACACCCTGTCCGGCGAAGACCCTGAAGGCGCCTTTCCGTCGATTCTCGGTCACGAGGGTGGCGCAGTGGTCGAGGAGGTGGGCGAAGGCGTCACCAGCGTAAAGGCCGGCGACCATGTCATTCCGTTGTACACGCCGGAGTGCCGCGAATGTTCGTTCTGCACCTCCGGAAAGACCAATCTCTGTCAGGCTATTCGCGCCACCCAGGGCCAGGGCCTGATGCCCGACGGGACCAGCCGTTTCTCCCGGAACGGGCAGCAGATCCTGCACTTCATGGGCACCTCGACGTTTTCGGAGTACACGGTCCTGCCGGAGATCGCGGTGGCCAGGATCAGCATGGAGGCGCCGCTGGAGAGTGTTTGCCTGCTGGGCTGCGGCATCACCACCGGAATCGGCGCCGTGCTCCATACCGCCAAGGTGGAAGAAGGCGCGACGGTGGCGGTGTTCGGCCTCGGCGGCGTGGGGCTGAGCGTGATCCAGGGCGCCGTGATGGCGAATGCCAGCCGCATTCTCGCCATCGACATCAATCCGGACAAGGCGGACATGGCGATGGCATTGGGGGCGACGGATTTCGTCAACCCCAGTGACTACGACGACCCGATCCAGGATGTCGTCATCGAACTCACCGGCGGCGGGGTGGATTACTCATTCGAAGCGGTAGGCAACGTCAACCTGATGCGCGCCGCGCTGGAGTGCTGCCACAAGGGCTGGGGCGAGTCCACTATCATCGGCGTGGCCGGCGCGGGCCAGGAAATCGCCACGCGGCCCTTCCAGTTGGTGACCGGACGGGTATGGCGAGGCAGCGCGTTCGGCGGCGTCAAGGGTCGAACCGAACTGCCCGGCATGGTCGAGCAGTACATGGCCGGAAGTATCAAGGTGGACGAGATGATCACCCACACCATGGGGCTCGAAGATATCAATACCGCGTTCGACCTCATGCACGAAGGCAAGAGCATCCGCTCGGTGATTCATTTCTGACGGCGCCGGGTTTGACGGTACCGGGACGTTTTCGAAAATAATTCACGGCAACCAGGGTAATCGACGATGATCGGACAGCTTCGTTCCGTCCTGGTGCTCACCTGCCTCGCAGCGGCGCCGCTCTGGGCTCAACTCGGGCATCCCGCCAAGGGCGCCTGGAGCGGCTATTGGGGTCCCGGCGAATCCGAGCAGCGGCGTGTCCTGTTGCTGCTGGAATGGATCGACAACGAGATTACGGGAGTGATTAATCCCGGGCGCAATGCCGCACGGATCGAGCGGGCGGAACTGGATGAGTCCACGTGGACGCTCACCATCGAGGCAGACATGCCGGTCGAGGACGGCGGCATCGCACGTTATGTCGCGACCGGAAAGATCGAGAATCTTGGCTCCTGGACCAGTCGCCGGTATTCGGGAACGTACACGCATGGCGATGAAACCGGGACGTTCCTAGTGACCCTGAACTGAGGAGGAATTGAAGGAATGGATATCAAGCTGAGGTTGACCGCCATTGCCCTGGCCGCCGGCGGCCTGGCATTGCCGGCGCAAGGCATCGCTCATCATTCGTTTGCAGCTGAATTCGACGCCGACAGTCCGATCGAACTGACGGGCATTGTCACCAGCGTGAAATGGACAAATCCACATACGTTTTTCTACATTGACGTGGAGAAAGAAAACGGCGACTGGGAAAACTGGGCCCTTGAGCTTGGCAGCCCCAATGGACTGATGCGACGCGGTTGGACGAGGAATTCACTGAAAATCGGCGACACCGTCAGCGTCTCAGGATCCCGTGCGAGGGATGGCAGCCTCAAGGGCAACGCGCGCTCCGTGGTACTGGCCAGCGGCCAGCAGCTTTTCAATGCGACGAACCGCGCTACTGAGGACTGAACCGATCGCTGACGCACAGTCCTGTCCGGCCTCCCGGCGACAGGACGGCAAAGTAAATAACGGAGACGTTTCAATGATCAGGTCCGTCATCACTGCGGCATCCGGGCTGACGCTGTTTGCTGCTGCCACCGGTCCCGCCATCGCGCAGGAAGACGGGGTCTCGGAGCAGGATTCGCCGCCCACGCCCAGGCTGGAAGACGGTACGGTGGACCTGGGCGGCAACGGCGTCTGGGATCTCCCGTGGATACGGGATTTCGAGGAGTTCATCGTGGAAGAGGGCGGGACCGCACCGATGCTGCCCTGGACGCGGGCCATGCGCGACTATAACCGCGCTAACCAGTCACTCTACGATCCGGAAGGGTTCTGCCTGCCGCCCGGCGGTCCGCGGGCATTCGGAACGCATTACCCCGCCGAGATGAATCAGCACCGTGACCGCATCATCGTCATCTACGAGGGTGGCGGCCACGTCTGGCGCGAAATCCACATGGACGGACGGCCCCATCCCGAGGGCGACGCGCTGAACCCGACCTACTTCGGGCACTCCGTCGGGCATTGGGAAGGCGATACCCTGGTCGTCGACACCGTCGGCTACAACGAAAAAACCTGGCTCGACTACAGCGGACACATGCATACCGACCAGATGCATACGCTCGAGCGGATCACGCGGCCGGACCGCGACACGCTCCACTACGAGATCACCATCACCGATCCGGGCGCCTACAGCGAGCCCTGGACTATCGCCTGGGATATCCCGTGGTCCGAGGGCCAGGACCTGTCCGAGTACATCTGCCAGGAAAACAACCAGTTCCTGATCGACCTGAAGGACGACTTCGGCAATCCGTTCTTCGAGAAAACCACGGGCGCGGAATAGGCCTCTCGTACAGGCCCCGTTGTCTAGCGAAGTACCACGGTCTGCGCGTTCCCGTCCGATGATCGAATCCTGAGCGCTCCCTGCCGCGCATCGCGGCCCGTGTTGATGACCAGCAGCTCGGTTGCGCTGCCTTCGCCGTTGGCGAAGCGAGGATAGATCAGCGAGTCGGCGGCGTCCTTTGCCGGCTGCAGCGGCATGTTGGTGACAACGACTTCGCCCAATACGTTCACAGTCCTGCGCTGCAGCAGCGCCGCGACGGCCGCATCCGAAAACACCCTGACGGTCCCCCGCAGCGGACTTTGACGGAACACGTCTTCCAGGGACAACTGCACGCGCCGGCCCAGGGGAACGATGCGTTCGTGCTTCGCGGTCGAGTTGCCATCGAGATCGAACAGTTCAAGATAAACGGTAGCCGGTACCCGTCCCTCGTTGACCAGGCTCAACTCGAAATCGATATCGCCGTGGCGCAGCAGGCCGGGGTAAGTGTTCACCGGAGCCCACATCAAGGTGCCTTCCTGGTGGGAGACAACGACATGGGCACTGCGGATGCTGGCGTCCCTGCGTTCGTCCAGAACCAGCGCCGCAGTGCTCGGCGCGGCGCCTTGAAGGGCCCGCACGATACCGAATCCGGTGGCGTGCGGCCGCGTATCCTGCTCAGTCTCGTACAGGAACAGCCCGCCCGGCGCAATCTCATAGTCCACGCTTGTTCCGTCGGTCTCGAGTACGCCGGCCAGCGCCTCTTCGGTGTCGTTCAGCAAAACATAGGCCACCTGCCGGCCAGCGCCGGTGGTCACCGAGGGCAGGACGCGCCGTTGCGCAGACAACCCGGCAACGGCATCCCGGGCCCGGGGCGCCTCGGCAAGCAGCGTACCGCCCCGCCCGTCGGGGATACTCAACACGCCGCTTGCGCTCACGGGCGCGTCTGCCACAACGGCGAGCGCCGCCAGCACGTCCGCACCGAAGAGATCCCCGGCATCCAGCACCCATTGCTCGCCTGCGGCCAGCCCGCGACTCTCGGTAGCGGTGCGGCCCGCAGTCGTGCGCAACTGGAGTTGCACTTCGACGTCGGCGTCGTTGCCGTTGACGATCGACAGATCCATGGTGCGGCCACTACGCGTGTCCACGTAGAACAGTGCCGACTGCGCCGGGTCGGGCACGTCGAGGACGACCTCGCTCTCAAGCACCCGGCTTTGCCGCTCGCTGTCGGCGTCCATCGTCGCGCGTGTGAGCAGATGACCGCTCAGCGCAACCAGCTCCCCAGCGCTTTGAAGCTCCAGTTCGGAGTAGCCGATCGCGTAGGCTTCCGGCCCGATCGACATTTGCGCATCGAGGGATTCATAGGCGAGTTGCGACCGCGCCGGCAAATCCACCCTGTAGTCGATGCGGGGCAAAGTGAATACCGTCATCCTCCCATTAAGCCCCTCGCTCTGGAACAGCCGCTGGTCCGCGGAGTCGAAGTCGCTCCCCCTGGGGTCGTGCAGCCGGTCCGGATGATGGCGGGGATCGCCGGGGCCCATCTCCACCGAGTCGAAAGTCTGTTCGCCGATCACGGCAGTGGCATCGGGCAGGTTCGCGCTCCGGCCCGGTGGAACATCGTAGGCCAGGACCCGGTGGTTGTACTTGTCGGTGACGTAAAGCCTGTCGTTCACGCGGTCATAGGAAAGCCCGTCAGTCTGCCTGAACCGGCTCCTGGAAAGGCCGGGCGTGCCGCTGGTGAAGTCCGGCTGCCCGATCACGAACGACGCCGCTTGACCGTTTTGCAGCCGGTCCGGATGCACATCGAACGCCAGTACCCGGTGTTGCCAGGCCACCCCCACGAACAGCCGCTGGTTCGCCTCGTCCAGTTCCAGGTCCCCGGGCAGTTCCCAGCGCGTCCGCGAAAGCCCGGTCTCCGTGGAGGTGAAGTCGGGCTGGCCCAGCACCGCAAGCGCGTCGGCCCCGTTTCGAATGCGGTCCGGATGCACGTCGAAGACCAGCACGCGGTGATTGCCGCCGTCGGTCACGAAGAGCCGCTGATTGACCCGGTCCATCACCATTTCCGCCGCGCGCGCCTCGCTGGGATAGATGCCGCGCCCGGCCCGGGAACCAAAGTAGATTCGATTTTGCGCCGCACGGGGATCGTAGGAGGTGAAATCCGCCTGACCGAGTACGTAAGAGGCTTCCATGCCGCTTTCAACCTGGCCCGGCGTCATGTCGAACACCAGCACGCGATCGCTCCAGGTGTCGGCCACGAACAGCCGCTTGTGAGAGTCGTCGTACTCGACCGCCAGGGGCAGCTTGATGCTCGTCGCATCCTGGCCGGGGCGAAGGACGCTCGTTTGCGCATCCGGTTGTCCCAGTGCCCAGCGGGCGCCGCGTTCGAGGATCCGGTTCATTCGGTCAAGCCGGTAGATCAGCACTCGATGCCCGTAGTTGTCGCTGACGAAAAGCCGGTGATCCACGGTGTCCAGCGACACGTCCCGCGCCTGGGTCCAGTAGCGCGGCGAGATTCGGTTGTTGGCGGAGCGCGCCAGGAAGTCCGCTTCGCCCTCCGGATTGATGTGGCCGAGCTGGTCCAGCATGGGGGTCGACGTTGTCTGCATCCGGTCGGGATGGATGTCGAAGATGTTGATCCGGTTGCCCGCCGGGTAACCGTCCGGAACGTAGGCCAGTTGCCGTTCCGAATCGATAGTGATCCGCGGCATGGTAAGGCGGGTTTGCGAGACGGCCGGGTCGGTCGACTGGAAATCCGGCTGCCCCAGTACCGCGATTGCGTCTTCGTCCAGCGCACCGTTCAGCTTGTCCGGATTCACGTCGAATACGAGAATGCGGTTGCCGAACTGCTCCCCGACGAACAACCGGTGATACGCAGTATCCACGGCCATCACGCCGGACCTGTACTTCCTGAGGTCGGTACGCGGTTCCCGGGAATCGAAATCGTCCTGTCCGATCACCGCCATGGCCTCGATGCCTGAGCGGAGATTCTCGTCGCTGACATCGAATACCAGGATGCGCCGGTTGCCGTTGTCGGAGACGTACAGGTGTTCAAGCCGATCGTCGTAGGCGAGCCCGCCCGCGCCGGCGAAGCGGTCGCGGCCCAGACCGCGCTGCCGGGTTGTCCGGTCCGGCTGACCGATGACGAATCTCGCCTCCATGCCGTTCTCGAACCGGTCCGGATGAATGTCCCATACCAGGACCCTGTTGTTGCCGCTGTCGGCAAAGAAGTACAACTGGCGTTCGGAATCGACTATGCCGGAGCCGCCGCCACCGATCGTTGCGGGACCCTCCCCCGGAGACCATGTCTCGAAGTGTGGCTGCCCGAGCACTCCAATGGCTTCGGGTAGTTCTCCGCGCCCGAGTTCCGCAAGGCTTTCCGGGCGGACGTCGAAGACCATGATCCGATACCCGGGCGGGCCGAGGCTGGCGTTGTCGGTCACGAACAGCCTTTGGTTGACCTCGTCGACGGAACCGCCGAAGGGAAAGTTCAGGTAGGTCCGGCCGAGCGGTGCGAAGGCGAAGCCGCGCCCGATGAGATTGCGGCCGATACCATAGTCGGCGTGACGCTGCTCGGGCAGCCCGTCATCGCCCAGCGGGTAGATGTCGTAGCGGGAGTTGCCGTGATGTCCTATAAAGAGGCGGTTGTTGGCCTTGTCCAAGGCCACGCTGCCGGGTCACCAGACGCCGTGACTCGTGCCTCCGCCATTGGCCACGCCGCCGATGAACGAGGGATTGCCGGCGATATCGTCGGCCCCCAGCGTATCGCTGGCCGGAAGTCCGGTCTGCTGCGCATGGGCTGAGCAGGCAGCCAGGAATCCGCCCGCCAGCACGGATGTTCTGTTCATTGTCTCCTTCCGGGTCTCTGACAAGGATTGCCGTTCACATCATACGTCGAGCACGCACGATGTCCACAACGCAGGACCTTCTGTAGCCGCTATCTGAGAATCATCGTACGGATGTCTCCGTCGGCCGACATCACGTTGAGTTCGCCATCGTGGGCCTCCCGGTCCGTGTTCACCAGCACCACTTCGGTGGCATGGCCCTGCCCGTTGCGAAAGATTGGGTACACAAGTTCACCGGCGGCCTCCGCCGGCGTCGCCTGCAGGGGCATGTCGGCCACGATCATTTCATCGTTGATGGTCACGGTGGTCTCCTGCAGGCTCGCCGTCACCGCCGTATCGGAAAACACCCTGAGGGTGCCGCGAATGGGGCTGCTGCCGAAGACCTCCTCCAGCGACAGCATCGCGCGCTCACCCAAGGGCACGGTACGCTCATACCTGGCCGCTGATTGACCGTCGATGTCGAACAGCTCGAGATAAAGCGTCGCGTGCACCAGGCCTTCGTTGACGACGTGCAGTTCGGCGTCGATGTCCCCGTGATGCAGGACATCCGGATAGGTATCCACCGGCGCCCAGAACAGCGTGCCTTCCTGGTGGGAAGTGACGGTGTGCGCGCTGCGTACGCTGCCATCGCGCC
Organism: Pseudomonadota bacterium; assembly: GCA_009843005.1. Lineage (GTDB taxonomy): Bacteria > Pseudomonadota > Gammaproteobacteria > Steroidobacterales > Rariloculaceae > UBA6522. The sequence continues at coordinate 7,510 of VYEH01000041.1, forward strand.
GCGACGAGGTCACCACCGCGAATGCCGCCGGCGCCTCGCTGTCGGTGGCAGTGACCATGCCGCGCCCCGTCAGCAGCGGCTCCGCCGTGGAGGGCGACTCGTGGATGAACACGCCCCCGGCCTCGATCTGGTACGGCACAGGTGCGCGGCCGGTGACGGAAAGTTCGCCCCGAACCGTGCTGTCGCTGAAATTCATCAGCACGTAGTCCAAATGCTGTCCTGCGCCCGTGGTCAGCACCGGCAGCACCCTGCGCTGAGACATCAGTCCGGATGAGGCGGCCCCTTCGCTCACATGCGGCGCCGGAGTCAGCATCGTGTCGCCGCGGCCGTTGGGGATCTCAATCAGGCCGCTCATGTTCAGGGGCTGATCTGATTCGACCCGCAGCAGGCCACGTTGGGACCCTGCACCTGCGTCGAACAAATCGGAGAGCCTTGCGTAGATTTGTCCGCCGGCGACGAGATTCCGGGATTCCTCCACAATGTCGCCGTTCAGACCCTCGAATTCGAGACGGACGCTCGCCGTTGTACCGCTGCTGTTGACCAGGGAAATCAATGCGTCGCGGCCATCGCGGGAATCGACGTAGAACAGCGCCGCATCCGCCGGCGCTGCTGCCGGCAACATCGCCGCGGAAATCAGCTCCCGGCTCTCGCGCTCACTCTGACCGTGCATGACCGCGCGCGTCACCAGGTGAGTACTCACAGCGGCGATCCGGGCCGGCGTATTCAGGTTCGCCCTGGCGTATCCCGACTCCAACGGCTGCGGGCCGGTGGAAAGCCGGGCATCCAGAGACGCGTAGCGCAGGTTGGACCGCGCCGGCAGATCCACGCGATAACTCTCCCGCGGCAAAGTGAACACGGTCATCCGTCCGTTCAGTCCCTCACTCTGGAACAGACGCTGGTCCGCGGCATCGAAATAGCTGCCGCGGGGATCGTACAGGCGGTCTGCATGATGGCGCGGATCGCCGGGTCCCGACCGTGCGGCATCGAAGTCGATCTCGCCGATCACCGACATGGCCTCGGGCAGATTCCCGAGGCGATCCGGATGGGCGTCGAAGACCAGTACCCGCTGGTTGCCCTTGTCGGTGAGGTAGAGGCGATCATTGACCGTGTCATAGGAGATGCCGTCCGGCTGGCGAATCCTGCGGCTGGAGATTCCGGCCTCGTCGCTGGTGAAGTCGGACTGGCCGATCACCAGGGACGCCGCCTGGCCGCTGCTCAACTGCCCCGGCCTCGCGTCGAACGCGAGCACGCGGTTCTGGAACGGCACCTCCACGAACAACCGCTGGTGGTTCTCGTCGAATACCAGGTCACCCGGCAGGTTCCAGCGTGTCGCCGAAAGCCCGATCTCGGTGGATGTGAAGTCGTCCTGGCCCAGCACGACGATGGCGTCCGAGCCATTGTGGATCCGGTCGGGATGCACGTCGAAGACCAATACACGGTGATTGCTGCCGTCGGTGACGAACAGCTGCTGGTTGACCTCGTCCATGGACAGTTCCGCCGACCGGCCCCCCGAGGGACCGATGCCGTGGCCGTCGCGGCTGCCGAAGGAGATTCGGTTGCGCGCCGCCATGGGTTCATAGGACTCGAAGTCCCTCTGACCCAGCACGTAGGAGGCCGGCATGCCGCTCTCGACCTGCCCCGGCGTCATGTCGTAGACCAGCACGCGATTGTTCCACGAGTCGGCCACGAACAGGCGCTTGTGGGATTCGTCGTATTCCACCGCCAGGGGCAGCTTGATGGTGCTCGCATCCCGTCCGGGCAGCAGCACCGCGCTGGCGGGATCCTCCTGGCCGAAGACCCAGGTGGCGCCGCGCTCGAGCAGGCGGTTCATGCGGTCGAGCTCGAAGATCATCACCCGGTGACTGTAGTTGTCGCTCATGATGAGCCGGTGATCCACTGTGTCCACGGTCACGTCCCGGCCCTGGGTCCAGCCCCTCGGCGTGATGCGGGCATTGGCCGAGCGCGCCAGGAAGTCCATTTCGCCTTCCGGGTTGATGTGGCCGATCTGGCTGATCATCGGCGTCAGAGTCTGCTGCATCCGCTGCGGGTGGATGTCGAAAATGTTGATCCGGTTCCCGGCGGGATAGCCGTCGGGCACGTAGGCCAGTTGACGGTCCGTGTCCACAACCACACGGGTCATGGTCAGGCGCGTCTGCGACACGGCCGGGTCGGTGGTCTCGAAGTCCGGCTGACCGAGCACCGCAACGGCGTCGGGATTGGAGGCGCCTTCCAGGTTGGCCGGAGAGACATCAAACATCATCACCCGATTTTTAGTGAAGGAGCCCACAAGCAGGCGATCGAATTGATGGTCCAGCGAGATGGGCCCGTAGCTGATCTTGCGCAGGTCCTCGTTGGGCTCGTTGGTGTCGAAGGTTGGCTGGCCGATCATCGCGAACGCCTCAAACCCGCTCACCTGGTCAAGGCTCCGGTCGCTGACGTCAAAGACCATCACCCGGTTGCTGTCCATCACGAACAGGTTCTGCCGCCGCGGGTCGTACGCCAGTCCGCCGGGGCGTGGCAGGCCGCGCGTGCCGGTGGCGGGCTCGGTGGAGTAGAAATCCGGCTGGCCTATCTCCGCGATGGCATCGTCGCCCGTCTGCATGCGCCGGGGGTCGATGTCCCAGACCAGTACCCGAGCGTTGCGCCCGTCGGCGAAGAACAGCAACTGGCGCTCCTCATCCACCAGCAGCGTTCCGGAGCCGCCGATCCTGTCGGGCCCCACCCCCACGAACCAGTCGCCTTCCTCCGGATTTCCCAGGGTCGCAATGGTGTGCGGCAGCTCGTTGCGTTCCAGGTCCGCCAGCGACTCGGGGTCGAGGTCGAAGACCATGATCCGCGCGCCCCGCTGCGTCTGAAGGTCCGAACTGTCGGAGACGAACAAGCGCTGGTGCACCGAATCGAACGACGATTGGCCGGGGAAATTGGTTTCGTCGGTGCCAAGGGGTGCGTGGGCAAAGCCCCGCCCGATCAGAGGCCGGCCCACGCTGAGGTCGGCGTGGGTTCGCGCAGCGAGCCCGTCTTCATCCAGTTGCCAAACGTCGTAGCGGCTGTTTCCCGGCGCCGCGACCATCAGTCGATTGTTGGCCTTGTCCAAGGCCACCGTGCTGGGTCACCAGATGCCGTGGGATGTACTCCCGCCGTTGGCAACGCCACCTACGAACGTCGGGTTGTAGGCAAGATCGTCGGCCCCCAGCGTATCGCTGGCCGGAATGCCGGCAAACTGGGCTTGTGCGGCGGCGGACAGGGTCGCCAAGGACGCGAAGGCAAGCAAGCGCATCGTCATACCCCCGTTACTATCACTTGTGTCTGCTGGAGCCAGTGGATCTTGTAACGCTCGTTCTCAATCCCCCGCACGTTCTCAATCGAACGTGCTTGTCAAGTATGGACCAACATCCCGCACAGGACAATTGCCCCGGATGACCGGTCCCGACGACACCGGAACGCGCTGTTGTGTGCCAGCCGACGCGCCGGACGCTACCTGAGGATCGTCGTCTGCACCTCCCCGCTGGCGTCACGCACCCGCAACGATCCGGCGTGTGAGCCTTGCCCGGTATTCACTACAAGTATCTCGGTGGATGCACCTTCTCCATTCGCGTAGAACGGAAAGATGACCCTGTTCGAGGGCGATTCCGGCGTGGGCTGCAGTGGAATGTCGGTGACGATGGTGTCGCCGACCACGTTGACGAGCTGCCTCTGCAGCGCGGCGGCCACCTGGACGTCGGCAAATACGCGCAGCGATCCCCGCAGCGGCGTCACCCCCAACGCGTCTTCCAGAGACAACTGCACGCGCCGGCCCAAGGGTACGATGCGCTCCAGTTTGGCGGTGGAGTTGCCGTCAAGATCGAATAACTCAAGGTAGACCGTCGCGGGCACGCGGCCCTCGTTTACCAGGCTCAATTCGATGTCGATATCGCCGTGACGGAGAATGCCCGGATAGGTTTCCACAGGCGCCCAGAACAATGTGCCCTCCTGGTGCGATGGCACCAGGTGAATGCTGCTGATCCGCTGCTCCCGTGTTTCGGACATCACCACGGCAAATGCCGACGGCGCTTCTCCCCGGGTGGCCCGGACGATTCCGAATCCCCTCGCCAGCGGCCGCGTGTCGCCGCCGGTTTCACTCACGAAGGCTCCGGCCGGCGGGACGCTGTAGGGAATCGACTGACCGTCGATTTCCAGCGTGCCCTCGACCCCTTCGTCCGAATCATTCAACAGCACGTAAGCGATGCGTTGGCCGGCACCCGTGGTCACCGCGGGCAGGACGCGTCGCTCGGACAGGAGCGCATTGGCCTCCGCCCGCGGGGCGGGCGCCAGCAGGGTCCCGCCGTCACCGTTGTCCACCAGCAGGATTCCGCCCACCGAGACCGGTTCGTTCGACATCACCCGCAGCGCGCCCTGCTCCGCACCCAGGTCCGGGAACAGCTCCGCCACGCCTATGTCGAGCTTCTCGGTCGGCTCGATGGTCCTGCGTTCGGAGAGCGACTGCCCGGTCGTGGTGAGCAACCGGAAATCGACCGCCACCGCCGATGGGTTGCCGTTGACGACGGAAAGCGCCAGCCAGCGCCCCGGCCGGTTGTCGAAGTAAAGCAGCGCCGACTCGCTGGCCTCTGGCGCGGCCAGCATGGCTTCGGCCTCCAGCACGCGGCTCTGGCGCTCGCTGTCCGGGTCCATGATCGCCCGCGTAGACAGGTGGGAGCTGACCCCGGTGACGGGTGCCGGTTCGGAAAGCTCCACCTCGGAGTAGCCCGTGGTCAACGGTTCCGCCCCGGTGGACAATTGCGCGTCCAGCGTCTGGTAGCCCAGTCTCGACCGGGCCGGCAGGTCCACCCGGTAGTCTTCCCGGGGCATGGTGAATACGGACAACCGCCCGTTCAGGCCCTCGCTCTGAAAGAGCCGCCTGTCCACGGAGTCGAAGTGACTGCCGCGGGGATCGTGAAGCCTGTCCTGAAAATTGCGCGGGTCTCCGGGCCCCATCTCGACCCGGTCGAAGGTCGTGTTACCGATCACCGCTCTTGCCTCGGGCAGGTTGTCGGTTCGGTCGGGCGGCACGTCATAGACCAGAACCCGGTGGTTGTACTTGTCGGTGACAAAGAGCTGATGGTTGGCGTCGTCGTAGGAGAGCCCGTCGGTTTGCCTGAAGCGGCTTGCCGAGAGCCCCGGCTCGGCGCTGGTGAAGTCGGGCTGGCCGATGACGAAGGAGGCCGCCTGACCGCTGCTCAGCCGATCCGGGTGCACATCGAATGCCAGTACACGATGCTGCCACGCCACGCCCACGAACAGCCGCTGGTTTTCTTCATCGAGCACCAGGTCGCCGGGCAGCTCCCAGCGGGTGGCGGAGGTCCCGGTCTCCCTGGAGGTGAAGTCATCCTGTCCGAGTACCGCCATGGCCTCAGCGCCATTGGCAATTCGATCGGGATGCACGTCGAATACCAGCACCCGGTGGTTGCCGCCATCGGTGACGAACAGACGCTGGTTACGCTCGTCCATGGCCAGTTCCGCGGCTCGCGCTTCTGTGGTGTAGATGCCCCGCCCTGCCCTGGACCCGAAGTAGATTCGGTCGCGTGCCGCACGGGGATCGTAGGACTCGAAATCCGGCGGACCCAGTACGTACGACGCCTCCATGCCGCTTTCCACCTGCCCGGGCGTCATGTCAAACACCAGCACCCGGTCGCTCCACGTATCGGCAACGAACAGGCGCTTGTGAGACTCGTCGTACTCCGCGGCCAGCGGCAGCTTCACCGTGGTCGCGTTGCGCTCGTCGCGCAGCAGGCTGGTCTCACCGTCCGGCTGGCCGAGGACCCAGCGCGCACCCCGCTCCAGAATGCGGTTCATGCGGTCGAGTTGGAAGATCATGACCCGGTGGCCGTAGTTGTCGCTGACGAACAGCCGGTGATCCACGGAATCCAGCGAAATGTCGCGGGCCTGGGTCCAGTACCTCGGCGAGGTGCGGTCGTTGGCGGAACGCGATTCGAAGTCGGGTTCGCCCTCCGGGTTGATGTGGCCGATCTGGTCCAGCAAGGGCTGGGACGTGGGCTGCAACCGGTCCGGATGGATGTCGAAGATGTTGATGCGGTTTCCGGCGGGGTACCCGTCGGGTACATAGGCAAGCTGGCGCTCCACGTCCACGGTGATGCGGGGCATGGTCAGGCGCGTCTGCGATACCACGGGCTCAGTGGACTCGAAGTCGGGCTGTCCCAGCACGGCAATGGCGTCCGGATTCAGAGCGCCGTTCAGGATCTCGGGATTCACATCGATGATCACCATCCGGTTGCCGAAGGCTTCGCCGACGAACAGCCGGTCATGCTCGTAGTCCAGCGACATGGGTCCCACGCCGATTTTGCTCAGCTCCGTTCGCGGCACGCTGGACACGAAGTCTTCCTGACCGATGACGGCAAACGCCTCGAGGCTGGTGGCCAGGTTTTCCGGGCTGGCGTCGAAGACCAGCACGCGGTGATTGCCGCCGTCCATGACGAACAGGTGCTGCTCATCGGGATCGTAGGCGATGGAACC
>VYEH01000041.1:14026-17777 GCA_009843005.1 Pseudomonadota bacterium
GCGGTGTAGTCGTGCAGCCCGTGGACGAGCATGGGCTGGGACGTGGGCTGCACCCGGTCCGGATGGATATCCCAGACCAGTACCCGGTTGCTGAAGGTATCCGAATAGAACAGCAGTTGCCGGTCCCCGGCCACGTGCGCGACCCCGCGGCCATTGATCTTTGCCGGACCCACGCCGGGGTCCCAGACGTCGAAGTTGGGTTGCCCGAGCACCGCGATGGCCTCGGGCAGTTCATTCCGCCCAAGCTGCGCCAGACTGTCCGGGTCGCCGTCGAACACCATGATCCGGTAACCGGGGTGCCCGAGGCTCGAGTTGTCCGGCACGAACAGCCGCTGGTGCACGGAATCGTACGACGCATTCGACGGGAAGTTGAGGTAGGTGCGGCCCAGCGGCGCGAAGGCGAAACCACGTCCGATGAGGCTGCGGCCGATACCGTAGTCGGCATGCCGGCGTTCCGGCAGGCCCGTGTCGTTCAACTGGTAAACGTCGTAACGGCTGTTGCCGTGGTGGCCGATGAAGAGACGATCGTTGACCTTGTCCAAGGTCACGCTGCCGGGTCACCACACTCCGTGAGCCGTTCCTCCGCCGTTGGCCACGCCGCCGATAAACGTCGGATTGCCCGCCAGATCGTCCGCACCGAGCGTATCGCTGGCAGGCATGCCGCTGGTCTGCGCCAGTACCGCAAACGGTGCCAGCGTGGTCAAGGTCGTCAGCGCCAATGCTCTCGCATTCATATTGATCTCCACCCGTCGATTGGTTCTGTTGTTTCGTTGAATGACTTTCCGCGCCGCCCGGTGGCGACCGCGTCCAATGCCCCTCCCAAGCTATCGTATAACACTGGTGCTCTATCCGACTGATACGCCACTGTCAGTTGGATAGAGCACTGGCGTAATACGCCCGCATCGTTTCTGCCGCCGAGGCGAAATGGCCTGATTCCTCTCCGCGGCGAACGATTTCCGTTTCGATCACGTCCAGTTCCTCCATGATCCGCTGTGCCTGGTCGATCCGGCCCATTCTCAGGTAGGCATCCAGCGCCCAGTCCATTGCGTGGTAGTCGCGCATGTGCAGCGGACGTCCCGTGCGTTCCTGCCAGGCGACCGAAGCCTGGTAAGAATCCTCGTTTGAAGCGGCCACCTCCTGCCACATGCCCAGGTGCCTGAAGATATGGCTGGGCATGTGCAACGCGTGGGATGAGGCCGGAGCGATCTCCGCGTAGACCCGTGCCTGGCGCAGGCCCATGGCGGCAAAAGTCTGGGTATCGTAGACGTGAATGAGGTAGTGGAGCGCGCCGGGGTGTTCCCGGTTGCGTTCGTAGACTTCTTCCAGCCGCCCCGCCACGGTCACCACGTGCAACGGCTGTTCGCGATCGAACCCCGGGAGCGCCATCAGTGCGAGTGCGGTGAATACAATGATCTCGTCGTCCTCCGGGTAGCGCAACGAGAGTTGCTCCATGGCCTGTGCATATTCCCGGCGGCGGTCCGCGACACCGTAGCCGGGCGCGAAGCGCCAACGCACCGCGTCGGCATAGCCACGCTCGCGGTCGTTCCATACGAGCTGGCCGGCGGCATGGAGTTCGTTCATGCGCGCCACCGCGCTTTCGCCCTGACGTTCGTACCCGGCCTGGTCGGGCTCGGTCAGGAGGGCGTTGTCGTAGCTAATGGCCTCACCCCACCCGGCCTTGCCGAATTGAGGATCGAGCGCGTTGGCCTCGAGGAAGTAGTCCCGCGCCTGCTCGTACCAGAAACTGTGCAGCGCCAGTACGCCCAGGATGAAAGGCCCCTGCGCCTCGGCGGAACCGGACGTGGGAAATTCGATGCGCCCTAGCAAGGTTGCCTCGGCGGCTCCGGGCGATACGTCCACAGACTGCCCGGCGACGGATAACGGCCCGGCGGCGAGCAAGGCAACCGCGGTGACGCGTGCTGCGAGACCGGTGATTGATGCAAGGCCGGCCAGGGGCGAGACGCTTGTGAGCGGTGCCTTCATGGAGCCAAGGATAACAGCGCCGGACCCGGACAATAGCTCAGGGCATGGTCAGAATCGGCGCGGAAACCCTTCCACCCACTCGATCGTATTCCTGAGCGACGCGAACGTGAAGAAATGGATGCCCCAGATGTTCAGCGACGGTTCCGCTTCCACCGCTTCTTCGAGATCCAGAATGAGTTTCTCCGGCGTTTCGCCGGACAGGATGTTCCTTGCCAGCGACTGTCGTTCCCTGAGAGCGCGAAGCGAGGCACCAACGCCGCAGATCATTGCGTACTTGATCAGGGTGGAATGTTTCGCCGGACCGGCAACCCCGACGCGCACGCGCTCCGTCACACCCTCGGCCCGGATCTTTCCGAGAAACCGGATAATCGGCTCGGACTCGAAGCACACCTGGCTGATGAGGATCAGGCTCAAACCACCGGCACGGGCCGCGGCGATCTTGTCGTCACGCGCCCTGTCCAGCACGTCCTCGGGTATTCGCGGGTGGCCTTCCGGATAACAGGCAATGGCGATCTTGTCGATGCCGTACGTCTGCAGCAACCCGGATTCGATCACCTGCAGGCTGCAGTCATAGTCGCCGGCAGGCACGTCCCTGTCGCCGCCGAGGACAAGCGCCCGGTCCACGCCCGCTTCCCGGGACAGGCGCCCGAGCAGATTGTCCAGCGCGTCCCGGTCCGGGATATTGCGCGCCACGATATGGGGTACCGGGATCAGTCCAAGATCGCGAACCTGCGCGCACACCCCGATCTGGCGGTCAGGCGGGTCCTTGGGAAGGGACGCGACGTAAACGCGCGCGTCCTTCGGCATCAGCCTTGCCGCATGGTCCAGCGACCTTCGGTCGGGGGTGGTGACTTCCGCCGAATAGTCCGGCAAGCGCGTCATGAAGCCCGGCGATGTGGCCGCGTTCAGCCCCGGTCCCGGAGCAATGTCGATGCTGGATGCCGTTGACATGGACCGCCTTGCCTCGATGAGATCCGCTCAATAGCCTGATCGAAACCGAACCGTCTGGTTCGGAGCATACCCTATCCATGGCGCGCAAAGCTGTCAAACCGACCGGTTTGATATGCGGATTCTGCCCTGCACGTACGACCCTGCGGCTGGCGACGCCGATGACAAGCCGCAAACGCCAGGCCTCAGGAAGTACGGCAAATCACGCTGACAGCAAGGCCGAAGCCTAGTCCGCGGCCCGCTCCTTGAGGAAGAAGAGCAGGACGGCCGCCACCACCGCGCCGCTGCCCATCGTCAACGCCACGGACTGCAACCCGAACCCTGCCTCGAACAGGTAACCGGCGACGATCGGCGCGAGTGCCGCGCCGCCGCGGCCGACGCCGATGGCAAAACCCGTTCCCGTAGCGCGTGCGTGCGTGGGATAGACCTTCGCGAACAACATGTACAGGCCGGCGATGGATGCGTTGGTGAAGAACCCGGCGAATGCGACAATCACCGTCAGCAACCCCATACTGCTGACGCCGCTGCCGAACCAGGCGATCGCCAACGCGGAGCCGATCAGCGTGACGATCGTCAATGGCCGCAATTGCATGCGAGTGGCGAAGAATCCGAATATGGCGCCACCCACGGCTCCGCCGGCGCTCACCCAGGTGAGCAGGCGGGCCGCAGCCGTGGGGGCAAACCCCATGTCGACAACGATCGCCGGCACCCACTTGACGAGAAAATAGAAGCTCATGATGTGCGTGAAATACGCAGCGGTGACCAGGACTGTCGTCATGCCCAGTCCCGGCTTGAAGATGTCCGCTATCGCAGGCTTGGC
>VYEH01000396.1:0-1776 GCA_009843005.1 Pseudomonadota bacterium
CACCCGTGCTGTCCTGCGCCCCTGCCTGCTGCGCAGCGCCCATTCCAATGAAGAAACTGACTACTGTAGCCAATAGGTTATTGTTTCTCGAAGTCCCCATATCACCGATCTCCTGCGTCTCGAGTACGTCCTCTTCAGCGCGCTCAGCCTCCGCAGATGCGGTAATGCTGATGACGCGTTTCTCCGAAAGGCCGCCGGAGAGTCCGGTGTCTTTCAACATCAAGTCCAGCGCATCAGGAAGTGTGTATCGCCCGATGACGGCGTTCGTCATTCGGGCCGCAGCCAGGTCATAAGGAAAAAGAGTGATGGCTCCGGTCTGCTCGGCGAGTTGTTCCAGCGCACTTGCAGCGTTCTGTTCGGGTACGTTGACGTCGTATTCCGGCTCCGCTTCCTGAGCCTGCGCCCCGGCCACGAACGCCAGAACGGTCAGTGCCAACACGCTACAAGCATTCACCCAGCGGCTGTATCGCCCCCGTATGGCTCGCCCGTTGCCTTGCCTGTTTCCTGGGTCTCTCTTTACGGCCTTGTTACACAGTAGACTGGCAAGATGGGAGAACCCGTAATTCAGTTGACGAATTGGCTTCGCCATGGGTTGCTAGTTCCCCGCAGAAATCAGTACCCGATCCTCCGTCAGATAGGTGACGCTAAGTCCGAATGAACTCTCGAGAGTTTCAAACATCGCCTCCGTTTCCCCGACGGGGAAACGACCGCCGATACGGATGGCGCCGACCTCGGGGTCGGTGAATTCGATCTCTGCCATCGTGTAACGGCTGATCTCACTCACGACCTCCTCGAGCGCCTCGCCCGAAAAAAGCAATACGCCTTCGGTCCAGGACAGTCGCCTCAGCATTTCCTGAGGCTCGATACTGCCGAAGTTGCTCAAAGTCTCCGTCTGGCCTGCAGTGTCTGCCAGGCTCGGAATCGTCGCTACCTGTCCGGCACTGAGAGTCCCCAGCTCTCGCACGAATTGCTCAGCAGCAGGAACTTGTGCAATCGCACCGGTTTCGCGCGGCGTCTCGGCCGGACCGATTCTTTCGAGCGCGACGCTTCCCTCGCTTACGGTGACGTCAACCGAACCGTCTCGAACGTAGACGGAGAACGCCGTGCCCAGGGCGCGAATACGGCCGCTGCCGGCCGATACTCTAAAGGGCACTTCCCGGTCGTCCTCGACAGCAAAATGAGCTTCTCCCCGAAGCAGGTAGACATCACGATACGCCTCACCGAAATTGACTCTGATCTGGGAGTCGGTGTTGAGGTTGACGTTGCTGCCGTCGGACAAGGCGATCAGTCTCTGCTGCCCGACGGCTGTCGCGTAGAGCCCGTTCGAATCGACGGGCGATTCTCCAACGATCAGCAATACCAGTCCGACACTGACCACGATCATGGCTGCTGCAACAACGAGCCGAGACGGCCTCAGCCAACGGAGCCGGCGATAGCCAGCCTCGCGTTGGCGATCGAGCGGAACCGCAAGCTCGCTGAGAACGTTCATGTCGTTCCAGAACTCGGCAAGCCTGAACAGTTCCTCACGATGCGTCGGACTACGGGCGAGCCACCGTTGCAGCTTCGCATGCTCCTCTGGGGACAGAACCTCGTCGCCGTCGAGCTTGATAAGCCACTGCACCGCCTGTTTTTCAATGGTGGATCCATCCGGAAAGTCGATTACTTTCTTCATCGCTGCATCAACCCGCTAATCATGATCGCGAATCTCCTATCCCTATCGGGGCAAAGGGCCTCTCGTGTTTGCGAACATATTCATCACATACCACGACACCCTGG
>VYEH01000396.1:1826-3289 GCA_009843005.1 Pseudomonadota bacterium
ATAATCCGTTTTCTGCCTGGAATTCTTTGTGAGTTTGCCCAAGGCGACGTTTCTCGCCGTGCGAAAAAGATACGCTTTGGGAGCATCTATCTCGCGCTCGGTTTCCGCTGCATAGGCTCGCAAGTAGACTTCCTGTACAACGTCTTCGATGTCCTGCTGCCTGGAGAAGTAACGTGCAACGAATCGCTTCAGGAACGAATTATGTTCGACGAAGGCCGCTGAAACCGAAGATTTCTTGGTCTTCATGCTCCTCCGTGCCGGTATGAATGTTCTCCCGCTAGTCTATAAGACCCGCGAGCATCTCAATTCCGCAATCGATCGGTCCGGAACCCAAGTGCTCGCGCTGTGTCTAATCGGTAGTCTGGTTTACCATCAAGCTCATGCCTCAACTCAACTCACCTGGAAATTCACCCTACGCCTTCTGGATCGGTTCGCTGCTCTGGTTGCCGGTGGGGATCATGCTGACGGCTGTTTTTCGTTTTCCCGATCAACTGGCAAGCCCCACGGGATGGCTGATGCTGCTCGGCGGCCTGGCCTCGCTGATATTCGTTGCCCCCTGCGGGCTGCCGCTGGCGCTCGCGTGCCGGCGGTTGTGGCAGTTCGGACACCGCGAAGCCGCGTGGGCCACGATGGTCGGGCTGGGAATTCTGACCGTTTGGGCAACGCTCCTGGCCGGCCTCCTGGGACCCATCGCGATTGCCGTGTACGCGATCATCCTCAGCCTGCCGGTATGGATCGCAGTCCTGATCATCGGCCGCAGGCGGCCGGGCAAGACCGGCTGATCCCTATCAGGATCAGCGGCTAATGCCCGCTCGTTTGACCGAGTCGTATAGCCGTTCGGTCTATTCGGCGGTCAACTGCTCGTAGACTCCCTGAACGTTGAGCGCCCGCCAGGCATCGTACTGCGCCCAGCCGCTGTAGTCCTCCATGAGCACGTTCGCCTGGGCCTCCTCCAGACTCATGCAGGCATCGACAGCTTCCGAAACGGCTGACAACAACTACTCCAGCTTCCGGGTCGTGTCTACCACGTCGGCCTTGGTCCCCACCGGGCCGTGACCCGGGGCCATGATGTCGTAGTCCACCGTGGACTGGAGATGTTGGTTGGCCTCGATCCAGGACGTGACCGGACCCCAGCCCGACATGGTCTGGAACGGCACGCGCTGGACATTGACGAAATCCACTGCGAAGACGGCCCGCTCGTCGGGGAAGTGGATGATCGAGGAGTCGTTGCTGTGACTCGGAAGCGCATGGAGCATCTCCACGGTCTTGCCGCCCAGCGTAACGCTGGTGCTGTCCGAGTAGGTCGTGTCCGGTGCGCGGACTTCCGCGAAGACTTCGTTGCCCTCCTCCGCCGCGAGGTTGACTGCCGTGTTCTCATGGCCGACGAATTCAGCGGTATCCTCGAAGACGGCTCCGCCCGAAGCGTGGTCGTCGTGGTAATGGCTGTACAGTACGTACCGCAC
>VYEH01000281.1:0-375 GCA_009843005.1 Pseudomonadota bacterium
TTTCGAATCCTTCCCCGGTCAGCGCGGCGCTGACATCGGCCAGGTCCGCCTCGCCTTCGTAGGGGAGTTCCAGCAGATCGCCGCCGGTGATGTCGAGGCCGAAATTCAGTCCGCGAGTGACCAGCGACACCAGCGAAGCGGCGATCACAACCGCGGAAACCGCCACTGCCACGCGCCGGGCGCCCATGAAGTCGATGTTGAGTTTCGAGGTATCCACGGTCAGGTCCTGACGGTGCCGATGGCCAGCCTGTCCACGCGCCGGTACCCGTAGATCAGGTTGACCACGACGCGGGTGCCGACGATCGCGGTGAACATCGAAGTCACGATACCCAGGCCCAGCGTTGTGGCGAAGCCTCTGATCGGGCCGGTGCCGAA
>VYEH01000281.1:385-17687 GCA_009843005.1 Pseudomonadota bacterium
GCGTGGTGATGTTGGCGTCGGCGATGGTGGAGAACGCCTTCTCGTAGCCGGCGCGAATGGCGGCCTGGGGCGAATTGCCGTTACGCAATTCCTCGCGTATGCGTTCGAATATCAGCACGTTGGCATCCACCGCCATGCCCACGGTGAGTACGATGCCGGCGATGCCCGGCAGCGTCAGCGATGCCTGCAGCATGGAGAGCAGTGCGACGATCAGGACCAGGTTGGCGAACAGCGCCAGGTCCGCCGTCAATCCGAAAATACGGTAGTAAGCGGCCATGAACAGCACCACGAGCAGAAAGCCGGTGAGCACCGCCGCGCGACCCCGGTCGATGTTGTCCTGCCCGAGGCTCGGGCCGATGGTGCGTTCCTCCACCTTGAAGATCGGGGTGGCCAGCGCGCCGGCGCGCAACAGCAGCGCCAGGTCCTGTCCCTCGAACGGCGTCACGCCGGTGATCTGGAAGTTGGTGGAGAAGATGCCGCGGATGGTCGCCACGTTGATGACGGTTTCTTCGCGGGTATTGCGAATGATCTGCTCGCCGTCGCGCTCGAGGAGTTCCGGCTTCTCCTCCACGTACAGCACGGCCATGGGCCGGTTGAGGTTGGCCTGGGTGGTCTCCAGCATCCGGTTGCCGCCCTGACTGTTGAGCCGGACATTGACCGCGGGCTGGCCCTGGGAATAGATGAACGTGGCATCGGTCAACTGATCGCCAGACACGATCAGGTCGCGGCGCAGGAGCGTCGGCGTTCCGTCGCGCTGGTAGCGGAGGATCGATCCCAGCGGCGGCCGCCCGGTACGGTCCGCGGTGAAGGCGTCGTTCTCCCAGTCCACCAGGCGAAACTCCACCGTGGCGGTGGCGCCGAGGATGCGCTCCGCCTGGGCCGGATCCTGCACGCCGGGAAGCTGCACCACGATGCGGTTCAGTCCCTGGCGTTGCACCACCGGTTCGGCCACGCCCAGTTCGTTGACCCGGTTCCGCAGGGTGACGGTGTTCTGCTGGATGGCGAAGTTCTGCCGCTCGACGATCAGCGTCTGGGTGGGTTCCACCCGGAATCCCGGCAGGCCGTCGATCGTCGTTCGGTTGACGTTGATGCCGGGCGTGCCGCCGAGGATGGTTGCGCTTGCCTGCGGGTCGAGCACGCGGATGATTTCCTCCGCATCGTCCATCCTCTCCGAATCCTGGATTCCGACGCTGACCACACGGCCCTGGAGGTCGACGCCGCCGTTGCGGATATTCTCCTCCCGCAGCCGCGTGCGCAGGTCCGTCTGATAGGTCTGCATGAACTGGTCCAGCGCGGAGTCCAGGTCGACCTGGTAGAGGAAGTGGACGCCGCCGCGCAGGTCGAGCCCCAGGCTCATGGGCTCAAGCCCCAGAAAGTTTAACCAGCCGGGCGTCCTGGGCGCCAGCGTCAGGGCGACGATGTGAAACGGCATGGCCTCGCCAAGGACTACGCTGCCGCTCAGCTGGGACGCCACTTCGGGGAAGCGCACGACCACCGCCTCGTCTTCGAGGGTCGCGGATGAAAAATCGATCTCCTGCTCGTCCGGGGCGGCGACGCCCTGCGCGCGGACGATGTCCGTCATGGGGTTGCCGTCCTCGCGGGTGATCTGCAGCGCGGGGTCGTCGCCGTAGATGTTCGGCAGCGCGAACATGGCGCCGCCGACGATCACCACGAGCACCAGGATATTGATCCAGAGTGGATAGCGGTTCATGGCAGTTCCGGTCAGGCGTTCTTGACGGTGCCGGGGGGCATCACCCCGGAGATGGTGTTGCGTTGCACTTTCAGGGAAACCCCTTCGGCGACCTCAACCGTCACCCAGGTTTCGCTGACCTTGGTGACTTTGCCCAGGAGGCCGCCGCCGGTCACCACTTCCTGGCCGCTGGCCAGTTCCGAAACCATCTGCCGATGCTCCTTGGCGCGCTTGCTCTGGGGGCGGATCAGGAGGAAATAGAACAGCACGAAAATGATGATCAGCGGCAGAAACTGAATGAAGGGATTGGCTGCCCCGCCCGTCTGGGCCCATGCTGTACTGATGAAGAAATCCATGGTCTTTTCGCTGCGGATGGTCCGGCGGAGCGCGGTATTATGACATAGGTTGCCGGTGTCCTGTCCCGTGAATACTTGCCATTTCAGCGCGTTCCGCGTGGTCGGTAGCGAGGCGCTGTCAGGCTTCGGTTGCGGCCCCGGTGCGCGCTCTCGCCCATTCCCCGAAGCGTCCCTGCTCGATGGCGCTGCGCATTTCGCCCATCAGATCATGGTAGAAGTGAAGGTTGTGTATGGTGGCCAGGGTTGAACCCAGGATTTCGTTGCATTTCTGCAGATGGCGCATGTAGGCGCGGCTATAGCTGCAACAGGTCGGACAGGAGCAGGCAGGATCCACAGGCCCCGTATCGGCTCGAAATCGACCGTTGCGAATGTTGATGGTGCCGCTGCGGGTGAAGAGTTGCCCATTTCGCGCATGGCGCGTGGGTATGACGCAGTCGAAGATATCCATACCGCGGGCGACGGCGCGGACCAGGTCTTGCGGCGTGCCCACACCCATCAGGTAGCGCGGTCGCGCCCGGGGCATCGCCGGCTCCAGTGCTTCGAGCACGGCGAGGCGTTCGCTTTCCGGCTCGCCGACGGCCAGACCGCCCACGGCGTAGCCGTCGAAACCGATCTTCGCCAGCCCGGCCATGGAAGCTTGACGCAACGAGGAGTAGATGCCGCCCTGGACGATACCGAAGAGCGCTGAGGATGTATTCGCCGGTTTCAGGTCGTTGAATTGGCCGCGGCTGCGCGCCGCCCAGCGCAGGGACAGTTCCATGGAGGCTCGCGCCTCCTTTTCTCCGATCGGATAGACGGTGCACTCGTCGAGCACCATGACGACGTCGGCATCGAGATGGTGCTGGATGGTAATGGAACTTTCCGGCGTCAGCCTCACCAGGTCGCCGTCGACGGGTGAGCGGAATTCCACCCCGTCCTCGTCGAGGCGGCGCAGGGTCTTGAGGCTCCACACCTGAAACCCGCCGGAGTCCGTCAGCAGCGGCCCGTGCCATCCCATGAACTCGTGCAGGCCGCCGTGGGCGCGGATGACATCTACGCCGGGCCTTAACATCAGGTGAAAGGTATTGCCAAGGATGATGCGGCTGCCTGCCGCATGGAGTTGTTCGGGGTCGATAGCCTTCACGGTGCCGTAAGTACCCACGGGCATGAACGCGGGGGTTTCCACCACGCCGCGGGGGAAGGTCATTCGCCCCCGGCGGGCCGCGCCGTCGGTGTGCAGCAGCTCGAACTTCATGGCTCGATCAGCATGGCGTCGCCGTAACTGAAAAATCGATAGCGTTGCGCCACGGCGTGGCGGTACGCCGCCAATACCCGCTCGCGGCCCGCGAAGGCGCAGACCAGCATCAGCAGGGACGATTCCGGCAGGTGGAAATTGGTGATTAACAAATCCACCGCCCGAAACCGGTATCCCGGTCGGATGAATAGCGAAGTTTCCCCCTCAAACGGCTTCAGTTCGCCATCCGGAGCCGCGCTTTCCAGCGCGCGGACCGCGGTCGTGCCCACCGCAACAACACGCCTGCCATGCTGCCGTGCCCGCTGAATTTGCGCACACAATTCGGGCGTCACATGGCACCACTCGGAGTGAAGGCGATGATCTTCGATGCGTCGCGTTCGTACCGGGGCGAAGGTGCCGATTCCCACGTGCAGGGTCAGAAAAGCGGTCTTGACCCCTCGCTTGTGAAGCGCCTGAAGCAACTCCGAATCGAAATGCAGACCGGCCGTCGGCGCCGCGACGGAACCATCATCTCGGGCGTAGACGGTCTGGTAGCGGTCCTGGTCTTCGGGGGCCGCGCTGCGGCGGATGTAAGGCGGCAGCGGGACTTCTCCGTGTGTCCGGAGTAGCGGCTCGATGTCGGTGTTGAATTCCAGCCGGAACAGCGGCCCGTCCCGGCCCAGCACGCGGGCGCCGGAGCCATTGGAGATGCTCAGTTCGGTTCCGCCGGCGGGACTGCGGCTGGCCTTGATCTGTGCCGTAGCTGTCCTGCTGCCGGTAATGCGCTCCAGCAGCATCTCTACCTGCCCACCCGTGGGCTTGCGGCCGCGAAGGCGGGCGCGGATGACGCGTGTGTCGTTCAGAACGAGCAGGTCACCGGCCGTCAGCAGGCCGGGCAAGTCGGAGAAACGCCGATCCTCCGTAGAATCGCCGTCAACCACCAGCAGGCGGCTCGCCGTGCGCTCGGGCAACGGCTGTTGCGCGATGAGTTCCGCCGGCAGATCGTAGTGAAACTCTGTGCGGTCCATGGCGCCGCGATTCTAACTCAGCCGCCTGCGACGAAAGGCCCGTGTCGCACCGAGACCGGCGCGCGCCTGGCGCCGGCTGCCAGAAACGACCCCCATCCCCTGGATCCCGAAGGGACAAGACCGGCCAGGAGCCCCATGTGCATTGCGTGGCGAGCGCGCAGAGCGTAATTTGCGATTTACTCGCGTTCCAACAAAGAGTTTCACCATGACGGTCATCGCCCAACGCCTCTCACGCATCAAGCCTTCGCCCACCAACGCGCTGACCGGACTGGTGGCCGAACTGAAGGCCGCCGGCCGCGACATCATCGGGCTCGGCGCGGGCGAACCCGACTTCGACACGCCATCCAACATCAGCGCGGCAGGCAAGCGGGCCATCGATGAGGGCCAGACCCGCTACACGCCGGTGCCGGGGACGATGGAACTGCGCCAAGCCATCTGCGGCAAGTTCGAACGCGAAAACGGTCTCGACTACGCGCCGAATCAGATCGTCGTCAGTTGCGGCGGCAAGCAGGTGCTCTACAACGCGCTCATGGCGACGCTGGATCCGGGGGACGAGGTCATCATCCCGGCGCCGTACTGGGTCTCCTATCCGGACATGGTCCTTCTCGCCGAAGGAACGCCGGTGATCGTGGAAGGCCGGGAGGCGCATGGGTTCAAGCTGACGGCCGAAGACCTGGAAGCGGCGATCACCCCTCGGACGAAGTGGGTGATGCTCAACTCGCCCAGCAATCCGACGGGCGCAGCCTATACCCGCAGCGAACTCGGAGCCCTGACCGAGGTGATCCTCCGACACCCTCATGTCTGGGTCATGACAGACGACATCTACGAGCACATCGTCTATGACGGGTTCGAGTTCACAACCGTGGCCCAGGTCGAGCCCGGACTACTCGATCGCACGCTGACCATCAATGGCGTCTCCAAGGCGTATGCGATGACCGGCTGGCGGCTGGGTTACGGGGCCGGCCCCGTCGAACTCATCCGCGCGATGACGGTGGTGCAGTCGCAGTCCTCGACGCATACGTCGTCGGTCAGCCAGGCGGCCGCCGTGGAGGCGCTTGACGGCAGGCAGGATTTCATTCAACCGCACAACCAGGCGTTCAGGGAACGGCGGGATCTTGTGGTATCCATGCTCAACCGGACGGAGGGCGTTTCCTGCCGGACGCCGGAGGGCGCCTTCTACGTCTATCCGTCCTGCGCGGAGCTGATTGGCCGGACGACCCCCGACGGTACTGAAATTTCGGATGACTCGGCGCTCTGCACGTACCTGCTGGAGAGCGAGGGTGTTGCAGTTGTGCCGGGTGTGGCGTTCGGGATGTCTCCCTATTTCAGAATTTCCTATGCCGCCTCCACCGAGGCGCTGACCGAAGCATGCCTTCGGATTCAGCGGGCTTGCGCGGCGCTCGATTGACCGGCGGCTGCTAATATCGTCCGCGACAGCCGATGCCACTGAAATCCGCCAAAGCAGACACCTCGTCGCTGGCCGCCCGGCTGGGGCGCGAACTCGAAGGCGAAGTCCTCTTCGACGCGTTCAGCCGCGGCCGCTACAGCACGGATGCCTCGGTGTACCAGATACAACCCATCGGCGTGGTCGTGCCGCGCACCCGCCAGGATGTGCTCGCGACCATCCAGATCGCCGCCGAGCACGGCGTGCCGCTGCTGCCCCGCGGCGCCGGCACATCCCAGTGCGGACAGACCGTGGGCGAAGCGCTGGTCGTCGACGCGAGCAAGTTCCTGCGCGAGGTCCGGTCCTTCCAGCCGCCGGCACGGACCATTTCAGTCGATCCGGGCATTGTCCTCGATGAGCTGAACCGGTTTCTCAAGCCCCATGGGTTGTTTTTCCCGGTGGACGTCTCGACTTCCAGCCGCGCCACCATCGGCGGCATGGCCGGCAACAACAGCGTAGGCGCCCGGTCCCTGCATTACGGTCACATGGTGGACAACGTCATCGGCATCCAGGCCGTACTCGCCGACGGGGAGGTGCTCGACTGCCGCCCTCAACGCGCTGCACCGCCGGATTCCCACAGCGGCAATGGCCACGTGCGGCAGGATATCCGCGGCGGCGATGACTCCGGCAGCGGCCGGCTCGGCCTGCTCACAGACCGAATGCGCCGACTCTACGCGCACAACGCCGACGAGATCGACCGGCGTTTCCCCAAGGTCGCGAGAAACGTGGCGGGTTACAACATCAATCGGCTTGGCCGCGAGGACCTGAACCTGGCGGAGCTGCTGGTGGGATCCGAAGGCACGCTCGCCTGGTTCCAGGAACTGGAGCTGGCACTGCAGCCCATCCCCACACACAAGGTACTGGGCATCTGCCACTTTCCTACTTTCCACGCGGCGATGGAGTCGGTGCAGCACATCATCCGGCTCGATCCCGCCGCCACCGAGCTGATCGACCGGACCGTACTGGAACTGGCCGCGGAGATTCCGGCGTTCAGTTCGACCTTGCGCACATTTATTCGCGGCTCGCCGGTGGCTGTGCTGCTGGTGGAATTCGCCGGCGAAAACCTTGACGAGCAGTTGCGAAACCTGGACCGGCTCGAGGAACTCATGGGCGACCTTGGATTGCCCGGCAGCGTGCTGCGCGCCGAATCGCCGGCACTGCAGGCCAGGGTCTGGTCGCTGCGCAAGGCGTCGCTGAACATCGTCATGTCCATGAAGGGCGACGGCAAGCCCATTTCCTTCGTCGAGGATTGCGCCGTTCCGCTGGAGAACCTCGCGGACTACACGCGGCGACTGACGGACGTCTTCTCCCGGCACGGCACCACCGGTACCTGGTACGCGCACGCCGGTGCTGGCTGCCTGCACGTGCGCCCGATACTGAACCTGAAGCAGGACGACGACATCAAGAACTGGCGTTCGATTGCCGCCGAAGCACATGCCATGGTGCGCGAATACAAGGGGACCCACTCCGGTGAGCATGGCGACGGGCTGGTTCGATCCGAGTTTCTGGAGCCGATCCTCGGTACGCAAATCGTGTCCGCATTTCGCGAGGTGAAGGACAGTTTCGACCCGGACGGGCGATTCAATCCGGGCAAGATCATCGATCCACCGCGCATGGACGAGCGCAGCATCCTGAGGTTTTCGGACCGGTACCGGCCGCTGCAGCCGGCCGAATCGCTGGACTGGTCCGCGTGGGGCGGTTTCCACCGGGCCACCGAGATGTGCAACAACAACGGCGCCTGCCGCAAGGCAACCGGCGGCGTGATGTGTCCTTCATTTCGCGTGACACAGGACGAGAAGCACGTCACACGCGGCCGCGCGAACAGCCTGCGGCTGGCGCTGACGGGACAATTGCCGGCCGAGGCTCTGACGTCGACCGAACTTTACGAGACCATGGACCTGTGCGTCGGCTGCAAGGCCTGCAAGCGCGAGTGTCCCACGGGCGTGGATGTCTACCGCATGAAGATCGAGTTTCTCAATGCTTACCGGAAGCGGCGGGGGCTCCCATGGCGGGACCGCATCATTGCTTACCTGCCGCGGTATGCGCCCTGGGCGGCTCGTTTCGCGCCGCTGGCGAACACCGTCAATCTGGGCGCGGCGGGACGCTTCTTGCGGGCATCCCTGCTGGGTTTCACTGCCGAGCGGCCATTGCCCGCATGGCGCCGCCGGGTTTTTCGCGGCGCCGACGAGAGGGCTCGGGAAGGTCCCGAAGTCGTCCTGTTGGTCGACACGTTCAACACTTATTTCGAGCCGGAAACCGCCGAAGCTGCGGTGAACGTGCTTGATGCCGCTGGCTACCGCGTGGTTACGCCGGGGCCGGTGACCGGCGGCCGACCCCTGTGTTGCGGTCGAACCTTTCTCAACGCCGGGCTGGTGGACGAGGCGAAAACGGAAGCACGGCGGGTGCTCGACACGCTCAGGCCCCATGTCGAGCGAGGCGTACCCATCGTCGGCCTGGAGCCGTCCTGCCTGCTGACCCTGCGTGACGAATTCGCGGCGATGCTGCAGGGCGAGGAGACCGGGGAACTGGCGGGTCAGGCCATGCTGTTCGAGGAATTCCTGGCGGCGGAGAACCACGCCGGGCGGCTGAACCTGCCGCTGAAGTCGCTGCCGCAGGAGCGCCTGCTGCTGCACGGACACTGCCATCAGAAGGCCTTCGACCAGGTGTCGAGCGTGGCAGAGGTGTTGCGCCTGATTCCGGGTGCGGAGGTGCAACTCATCGAGTCCGGATGCTGCGGCATGGCGGGTTCATTCGGGTACGAAGCCGAGCACTACGAAACGTCGATGAAAATGGCGGAACTGGACCTGTTGCCGCGGGTCCGCGAGGCGAGCGGCAACGCGTTGATCGTCGCCGACGGCACCAGTTGCCGCACCCAGATCAGGCACGGTGCGGGGCGTGCCGCCTTGCATGTCGCCCGGGTTCTGGAACTCGCGCTGGGCAGCAATTAGGCTGATTGTTCCATGGCCGTGGATGATCCACGCGCCGATATGAGCAGAGAATATCCATCATGCATATTTCCCGCCGCCAACTGATCGAGGGTTCGCTCTGTGGAGCGGCCGCCATCGCCCTCAAGGGGTATGCCCAGCCATCGCGGTGGCAGCCGGGGACGGTTCGCCACCTGCTGCCCGCGGTCAGCCACGATCGCCTGCTGCTCAAGGCAAGCTTCGGTCGCCCGCTGGCCGCGCCGCCGACGTTGCGGGCCGGCCCCCGGGCTGCCACCGGCGTGCGACTCGATTCTTCGGCCGAGTTCTTCTCGTTCGACCTGGCGGGGCTTGAGCCGGAGCATACCTATGAGCTCGTGCTGGAGGACGCCGCCGGAGCGCCACTGTGCGACCCGTGGCCGATCACGATGTTTCCCGGCCCAGATGCCGCGCCGGACAGGTTCCGGCTTCTGGTTTACACCTGCGCCGGCGGTCATCCGGCCACGGTAAATTCCGACACCGACAGTCCCTATTTCGTATCGATCGCGAATCGACGCAAGATGCTGCTGACGGGGCTCTCATACGAACCCGACGCCATGATCGCCGTCGGCGACCATGTCTACTGGGACCTGCGTTCTCCGGTGGGCTCGGTCATGCTTGGCAATGCCCCCGAAGCCCGCAGACTGGTGGGTGCGTTCACCAGGAACCTGCCGGTGCCGGGAACCGACAACGAGCGCAAGCTCAAGCGGGTGGTCACGCCGCAGATCAGCGACCTCTACGGCACGGACTTTCGATCCACTCCAGTGTATTTTGTGCAGGACGATCACGACTATTTCGAGAATGACGAAGCGACCGAAGAGATGGTCACGTTCCCGCCCGACGATTTCATGCTGCGGCTGGCGCGCGCTACCCAGAGGCTGTATTACCCGGAATTTCTCCCGGATGCGAACCGGCCCGCGGGACTGCCGTCAAGCGGCGCCGCCGACCGCCCCGCCGGCGTATCGGAGTCATTCGGAACGCTGCGTTTCGGCCGGTTGCTGGAGATCATGATGTACGACTGTCGGCGTTACATGACGCTGACCGGTCCGGTGGGCGGCTTCGTGCCCGAGACCGTCGAAGAATGGCTGATGCAACGCATGGCGGCCGAGCAGACCCGCCACGTGGTCAACCTGCCGTCGACCCCCGTGGGATGGAGTGCCGGCAAGTGGGGTGAATGGTATCCGGACCTGCTCCAGCCCAACGGCGAACTGGGAACTGCCCGGCCCAAGTATCTTTGGCAGCCGGGTTGGAATCGACAGCACAATCGGCTGCTGCAGGCTGCCTCGGCCATGTCGGGCGTACCGTTGTTCCTCAGCGGCGATCTGCACGCGCTGGGCGAAGGGCGGATCATGCGCTACGGCGATCTCGACTTTCGCGGCAACCCCGTAGTCACGGTACTGACCGGCCCGATCAGCTCCGGCCCCAGGGCGTGGCCGTCGGCCTGGCGCGGCACGCCGCCCCGCACGCCAACGGGAATCGAACTCGAAGCCGGGCTGGACCCTCTGGAAAAGAACGGCTTCTCGATCATCGACTTCACGGAGGACCGCGTCGAGGGGCAGATGTTCAACTGGAAGATGGGCGAGCCGGTTGAGAATCTGGACAACCTGCAGCCCTTCCACCGGTTCACGGCTGCGCGGGGGGCGTGAGGCCGCCCGGGATTACGCCGTCGACCTGTAAGCCGTCGTCGCTGATGTTGATACCGAGAATAGCGGGCCTGGATTTCAAGCTGAAACTCCGCATGAACGGACCAGCCGCCTGGGCGGAGCGCTTGACCTGGTTCCGGCTCGTTTCCTCGCCGAAGGGGTCGAAACCCTCATCAAAAGCCCGGTAGTCGAGGGTGACGTTCTACATCCTCGGAAAACCGGTCGATGACGCCATAAACCTTGGAGAGCGACGTGCCTCACTTAAACGCCATGGGATGAGAGTCCGGTATCGAAAAGACTACCTGCAGAACCCAGCACAGTCAGACGTCCTCTTCAAGGATGACTGCTGTCCGGCCAGACTCCGCGGCCACCGTTCGCAGTTGATCAGGGGCAAGGGTCCTCGCCCTCAACGGGGGCCTCTCCCGAAGGTACGCCGTAACAGGGGTCGGCCGCCTCCAACACGACACGTGCGCCGGTTCTGACGAGACTGGTCGTGGACGGAGCCTGAAAGAATCCATAACCATCACGGGTGGACTTCCATGCCAGTGGTCCGCCGACCGTGCGGCCCGCCCGGGTTGCGGCGTCCCTGACGGTGGTCACCAGGGCTTCGTACTCGGGATGACCCTGGGACAGCCCGGTAAAGCTGCCGAGGTCGGAGCTTGCAACGAACACCACGTCGACGCCCTCGAGGTTCGCCACTTCTTCCACGATGGCGACGCCGGCCGGCTGCTCGATCATGGCCACCACCATGATGTTCTCGTTGGCCGCGGCCCGGTAGCCGCTTCCCCACAGTGCTCCATACTGCCCGCCGCCCTGGCTCCGTTTTCCGAACGGCGGATAGTACGCATAGGTAACGGCGGTCTGAATCTCCTCCATGCTATCCACCATCGGAACGATGATGCCCAGCGCGCCGATGTCCGTCGCCTTCTGGATGTCTCCCTCGGTGGCTGCCGGAACACGGATGAACGGGATGGCTGGCGCACCGCGGCACGCCCAGATCATCCGCGCCGCGTCCGCATACGTGAGCGGGCTGTGCTGCATCTCGATCCAGATGAAGTCGAAGCCGGAATTGGCCACCGCGCAATAGATGTCGGCGTCGGCCGTCGCGACGGTCGCGCCGACGACCTGGCGGCCTTCGGCGAGTTTCTGTTTGACCGTATTGAAGGAGGGTGTCTGTTGCGACCCCGCTATCGGGGGAAAGACGAAAACGGTCGCCGCAATGAGCAGGCAGCGTAGCCAGGGGAGGATCGGGCGCTTCATCGGTGTAGCCTCGTCGGGGTCCGGAAGGTCTCCGGCTCAACGTACACTTCACTCCGGCATGCTGCAACCTGCTGCCGGCCGGCCCTGTCGGAGCCCCGTTGCTGTCGAAGGCAGCGGGGCTCCTGCTGAAGGCGGTCTAGGGAAACTCTACCTCCAGGGTCTGGCGGTCCTGGTTCCGCATGATCGCCAGTTCCAGCGTCTCGCCGCTCTCGAAGCTGGCCAGAATGCGCAGCGCGTGCTCCGGACTGTTCGGCTCCCGGCCGCCGATGTCTAGGATCACATCGCCGTCGATCAGCGCCGCAAGCGCATCGTCGGAGGGCGCGCGGCCCACCAGGATGCCGGTTTCGGTGCCGAAGTAGGCACCCTGTTCGGGCGTCAGTTCCACCAGCTCCATGTCGCCCCAGCGGCTCCTGAACGAAAGGAGCCGCTCGCTTGCCTCGCCCCGTCTCTCGAACAGTTCGCCCAGGTCGAAGCGCCGGTTGCCGGAATCGTCGTCACGGTCGAAAAAGGGGCCGAAAACAGCGCCGGAGGATCCTGCGATGACCTCGATTTCCTCTTCGTCGCCGTCACGAACGATCGTGAGTAAGACAGTGTCGCCGGGCGAAACGTTTTCCATCTGGCCGATGAGAACCCGGGCCGCCGAGTCGCCGCCGAGTTCGGCGCCGTCCATGGCCACGATGATGTCTCCGGTCGCCAACCCGCTGTCGTCCGCCGGGCCTCCGGGGGTCACGCCGTCGACCCGGACGCCTTCCTCGGCGTCACTGATATTGATGCCCAGTACCGCGGGCCTTGCGATGATTCGCAGGCGGCTGACGACCGGGCCGGCCGCCTGAGCGGAGAGGCGGGCGACTTCGCGCGCGGCTTCCTCCAGTGCCTGGCGCGCTTCCTGGAGCTCCGAGCGGGCGTCCTGGAGTTCCTCCCCCTCCTGGGAGTCTTGCGCCCCGATGGGCGCCGAGGTTGCGGCCAATCCCATTGCGGCGATCAGGGCCAAGAGTGCAGATCTGGTCATGGTTCCAATTCCTTCAGTTCAGTGTCTTTCCTTACAGATGCGGCTAGAACCCGAAACGTTGCGCCTCGGCGTATCGGACCTGAAGCAAGGCGTTCATCAGGTCCACCCGTTCCTGCCACAGCGCCACGGTCTGCTCTGGCTGAAGCCCGTTCACGCTCGAATACATGAGTACCTGGTCCACTTGGCCGATACGGTCTTCGAGCCCCGAAATCATGGTGGCCGTACCGGCGTTCACCAGCCGGGGGCGGTACGGGATATCGTTCAACATCCGCTCAAGACGGGCAGATTCGCTGGTAAGCGAAGTGTAGGTGACGGCCGCCCCGCCCAGTCCGGGAGTGGCGGTTGTGGATACGGGATTCTCGGCAACGATGGCGCCCGGAGCGGATCCCTCCGGTACGTCAAGGGAGCGCACGGTCAACACCGCAATCACTGCGACGGCTGCGGCGATGGCGCCCCGCAGCGGCCACCGCGCCTGCCGAATGAACTGTAATTGCCGGCTGCTTACGATCGTGCCGGTGGAGTCCCCTCGTTCAGTCGCGGTCCTGGCCGAACCCGCCTCAAACGGCGGACGCGTCCCGGACGGTGTGATACGGCGCGTCCCCGAACCGGTCTCGAGCTCCGCAAAGACCTTCGCCCGGACGCCGGGCGGAGGCTCGAATTCCGGCAGTTCCCGCAATCGGTCCCGGGTAGCCTGCAGGCGTGCAACTTCGGCCTGCAACGCCGGATCGGCGTCCACCGCGGCGCGCGCTTCCGCGTCCACGGGCTCGCCGTCCCGAATGCTCAGCAAGTCTTCAGTGCCGGGGTACATGATCTTTCTCCATCTTTGGGGCTCTCCCCTTCCAGCAGGGTGCGCAACCGCTTGTGGGCGCGGGCCAGTTGCGACTTGGAAAAACTGGTGGTGCGGCCCATCATCGCGCCGATCTCCTTGTGGGTGTAACCCTCCACATCGTGCAGCCACACCACGACCCGCGCGGTATCCGTCAATTTCGCCAGCGCGCTCTCCAGGGCGACCTGGTGGTCCGCCTGGGGCGTCTGCGCCGGAGGGCACAGAGATTCGATCGCCTCGGTTTGCACGCGCCGCGAATGCCAGCTCGAGCGCAAGTACATCAGGCACTTGTTGACGGCGATGCGGCGAATCCAGAAACCCACGCCGGCCTCGTCGCGCAGCGTGTGCAGCTTGCGCAGCACCTCCACGAACGTCTCCTGCAGCACGTCTTCGGCCAGAGCCGGCGATACCAGCATGCGCCGCGCCAGCGTGTAGACCATGGGCGCGAAAGCCTCGTACAGATGCCCCTGGGCTGACGAATCGCCCCTTTGGGCGCCGGCGACGATCGCCGACTCTACACGTGGCACTTGAGATCCCATGACCTTCAAGCCTTAGATGCGGGCACTTGGTAAAAGGTTGCAACAGCGGCGCCTGTCCTGTCCACGCCGACGGCACTTAACGGCTGCGAAGTAGTGGTAAGCTACGCAGTCGACCCGGGCCGGGGTGGCGGAATTGGTAGACGCGCCGGACTCAAAATCCGGTTCTGGCAACAGAGTGAGAGTTCAAGTCTCTCTCCCGGCATACCCATTTCCTGACCGACTAAGCTAGTCTGGAGACACAGGTGATTTTGAGGTTCACCTCCCGCTGGCTTTAGGACGATTCTCCGCATTGCCAACCATGCGCGCCGTGAACCGGTAACGATCGAAAAACACGGGCGACCGGTTGTCGTCGTGCTCTCGACCGAAGAGTACGAAGAGTTGGAGGCCATCAAACTTTCCCGACTCCGCTCGGGGGTCGATGAGGGATTGGACGCGTTGCGCCAGGAGGACTTCATCGAGCCTACCGAGTATCTTTGCACTTGCAGTATTTCACCATAATGTATATTTTCAACAAACGATGAAAAGCTCAGATATGGTGAAAAACGTAGAGGATCGCGCCTTAGATGCAGTTCGCAACGTGCTCGGTACCGTGCCTGGGCTTCAGCTCGTGTCGGTCGAGCATGAACCAACTGTCGGAGGTATCTACCAAATCGACGGACTGATCCATGTTGGCTACGCGGGCGAACCCTACGTCCTCGTCGTCGAAGTGAAGCGCGACGGAGCGCCCCGCTTTGTCCGTTCCGCGGTTTTTCAGCTAGAGAGCTATGTGGCGCACCTACGCCGCTCCGCTCAAGCCAATAATGTCCGGCACTTCGTTCCGATGCTTGTAAGCCCCTACCTGTCTCCGCAGTCGCGCGCCATCTGCACCGAGCACGGTGTCGCCTACCTCGATCTTGTCGGTAATGCCCGGATCGAATTCGGCGCCGTTTACATCGAGCGCGCCGTCGCAGACCGGCCCCGCTCCGAAGCCCGTGCCCTGCGCTCGATTTTTGCTCCACGGGCGTCAGCCATCTTGCGCGTCCTTCTGCGCGATCCGAGTCGGGCATGGCGTGTCGCCGATCTGGCCAAAGAGGCCAACGCGAGCTTCGGCCATGTGAGCAATGTTCGCAAAGCCCTGCTGGACCGGGAATGGATCGAGGTCCGGGGCGACGGCGCCGTTCTCACCCAGCCGGTCGCTCTGCTGAAGACCTGGCGCCGGAGCTATAGCCGCCCGGCCGGCCGTTCCGTCACCGGCTACACGCGCTTCCATGGAAGCCAACTTGACGATCGCCTCAGAGGCAAGCTCAATCCGAACCCTGACCGCCCGCGCGCAATCTACGCGCTGGACTCCGCTGCCCACTGGCTAGCGCCTTTCAGCCGAAGCGGTACGCAATCGTTCAATGCCGATAAACTCGGTGCAGAACTGCTGGTGCAGCGGTTGAAGCTCGGGCCCGCCGCACGTGGTGCGAACGTGATCCTGCGCATCCCGACGGACGAGAGCCTGTTCGATGACGCAAGCGAACCCGGCCCCAGCGTGTTCTGCACCAGCCCGATCGCGACCTATCTCGATCTTTGGGCTGGCAATGAACGCCAACGCGAGGCGGCCGAGCACCTGGCCGACAAATTTCTGCCATGGCTGAACTAGAGCCGCAGCACGCGTCCGACTACGACGACCGCGTCACGGTCGCGGTGAAGTCAGTACTGGTCGAGATTGGCCAGGTCCTCGGGAGCTACAAGCACAAATTCGCGGTGATCGGCGGCGCTGTTCCGTGGTTGCTCCTCAACGAACCCGAAATGCCGCATATCGGAACACTTGACGTCGACCTCAGCCTCAGTGCCGATGCCTTGGGCGATGGCGAGTACGCGAGGCTTGTCGAGTCGCTGCTGAAGCGTGGCTACCGCCAGCGGACCCATCTCGCCCGCTTTCAGCTCATGCGCACCGTGCCCGCGCCCGACGGAGGAGCCGGCATCGACGTTGTCGTCGACTTTCTGATGCCGCGGGACGCCACGATTGCAAAGAACGCACCTCCGCTGGTGGCCAACTTCGCCGTGCAGCGTGCTGACGGCGCCGATCTTGCCCTGCGGTTCTACAGGCTCGTCGCCATCGAAGGCGACATGCCCGGCGGCGGGCGCAACCGCGTTCACATCGCCGTTGCGTCCATCCCCGCACTACTGGCGATGAAGGGCTATGCCATTGCAAATCGGCACAAGCAAAAGGACGCCTATGACATTTACTACAGTATCCGAAACTTTCCGGGCGGCCTTGACGCCCTCGTGACGGCCACGACCCCTCTCCTCGCGATTGAGACAGCGCGGAAGGGCTATCGCCATATCGCGGAGAAGTTCCGCAACCCAGACGATTTCGGGCCGACCAGCGTTCGGCAGTTCATCGACCTGCCCGATCTGCTCGGCGAACGCACCGCCGATCAGTGGCAGCAGGACGCCTTCGGTCAAGTGGACGCCTGGCTTTCGGCCCTCGGCTTGAGGTGACCCTTGACCAGAGCTTCAAACACCAGAATCCGATCAATGGACTTCCCCATTAAGGTCCGGCGTACGGCAGAAACGAGCATCGCCTTCGTACCCGTGCGCGAGCCAGGCTTTTCCGATCTTGCATTAATGTCCGCATCCAGAATAGTCGTGGCTATGGACAGCCTTGCCCTACCATTCTCTGCTCCGTTCTCCAATATCCTTGAACCGAATTGCTTGCCATGTCAACAGGATTTCGAATCGATACCGCGTCTGTCGCCAGACCCTCCCAATCTCGGTTTTTCTGTAACCTGCGACACGGTTCAGGGAAACTGTTCAATTAGCAAGTCGATTTCAGCCAAGGCACGCTGCACGACTCAACTCGTCCATTCACCAGTTTCGACCATTGCTTCGTGCAGAAAATCTACTCCCCACGCAACGAATCCGAGCTTGTCTTCGTGCAATCCCTACTTCAGGCACACGATGTACCGTATGTCGTCGATCAAGGCGGCTTTGGGGCGGCATTCCCTGGACTGTACATCGACCACTTCACGCGAAAGTGGATAAAGGTGCCTGACGCAGCAGTAGAGCGAGCCCAGATACTAATACGCGAGAATCTTTCAAACGAAGCTGAACCTGAGGTCGATGCTGACATGGGCTGGATGGACAAACTCAGAATTTTCGTAGAGGCGCTTGCATTTGGCTGGTTCGTTCCTGGAAGGCGCGGAAACACGCGCAATCGCAATCGCACGGAATAGAGGTTCTTACAAACGAATCCAGGGGGTGCGTTCGGAAACCTCCAGGCACCTGGGATACTGTGATGGCAGCCCGCAAAGTGCGCAGAATTTGGTTGCCATTGACATTGTTTTCGTCTGGCTCAGAGTAGAAT
>VYEH01000079.1 GCA_009843005.1 Pseudomonadota bacterium
ATGTACTTCAACGCCACCTCTAACAAGATAGTTTTTCCTAGGCTCTCTACCCCGCAACACGGCAAGGCCATTGGCCTTTTTCCCAGACATGCCGGTTTTCGTCCCATCTGGCCTCACCTCCACATAATCGTCGTAGAATGTGTGGCTCTCGAAGCTATCATCCCACAGGTAGGCCACGCCCAGTAGTTCAAACTGCTCCGGGTTGTACTTGTCCAGAAACGTGACCGGCACCCCCATCGCGCCGTCCCAATCCATTGGAATATCTGCGATCTTGTCCACGTTGATCGCATCGTAATTATCATAAGTTGGGTACTCCTCGGGCGAGTAGCGCTTGTAGAGAATCAATTCTTCGTGGCGCTTCTTGTGATCAAGATTTGTGAACCAGGCCGCGTTACCCAACCGTCCCTTGATGACTCCGTCAATGACTCTATATGCGCTTCCTTCCTTCGCGGTTGCCAACAATACCTGCGCGTAACCCTCCGGCACATCGAACAGCATATCTTGGCCCTTGGGAGTTACACCAAGCCACATCCTGTTGTCCTTGATCAGAGGGAAAATCTCTTTGTAGGTGATGGCATTCTGACTACCGACGATCAGAAACTTCTTGCCGTACTGTACCAGTTGAGAGGCGTATTCACGAAACAGCGAAAACGGCGGGTTGGTCACCACGATGTCCGCTTGCTTTAGAAGCCTTATACTCTCCGGGCTGCGAAAATCGCCGTCTCTCTCTAACTTGTGAACCCCGATGTCCTTCGCATCGGGCACCCGTCCTCCCTTCGTATTCCCGTTGTATTCGAGCCAGACAGCCCGTTCCGAATCGTGTCGGCTGAACAGGTCGCGGTCCTGGTTCTTGTAGCAAGCGGTGATTAGCTTCTTCAGGCCCAGGCGCTCGAAGTTGTACGAGAAGTAATGGAAAAAGTTGGAGACGCGAGGATCGTCGCAATTGCAATACACCACCTTCCCTGCAAAGTGCCCGGTGTAGTGGCGCAACTCGTTCTCGATGTCAGAAAGCTGCGTGTAGAACTCATCGTTCTTTGACCGCTTG
This sequence comes from Pseudomonadota bacterium, assembly GCA_009843005.1. GTDB lineage: Bacteria > Pseudomonadota > Gammaproteobacteria > Steroidobacterales > Rariloculaceae > UBA6522. Next base: position 1,046 of record VYEH01000079.1, read on the forward strand.
GCTCTTTGCAAGTTTTCATTCAGAGACACGGTACTGCTCCTTAGTCATGCATGTTATCGGCGATCAACTCCTGACATTTGATCCGCGTACCTCGTGTCCTGCTCCTGTGCCAGGTCATATGCAGCTTGGAGCCGCAGCCAGGTATCGGCACCGCCTCCAAACGCATTTTCGAGCCGAACAGCCATTTCAGGAAAAACACCCGCGTGGCAGTTCACAATATCTGAAAGTTGCTTGCGGCTGACGCCAAGACGCTTGGCGGCTTTCGAAACGTTGAGCCCCAGAGGCTCCAGACAATCGTATCGAACCGATAAACCGGGATGAGGTGGGTTTTTCATAGCCATTGCGTATTTCTCCTAATGGCAGTCCAGAAGGCCTTCTTCACATTCCGCCGTTCACGGATTGGCGCTTAGAACTTCTTCGTAGATACCCGACATTTCCGCATCAAAGCACGCGAAGATCACTTCATTCACGGAGCTTGCCGGTGCTGCGCGGACTTCTGCGACCGCGATTCGCGCGGCGTCCGGTTTGGGGTATCCGAAAATGCCCGCACTTATGGCTGGAAAAGCGACCGTCTCGAATTGGTGCTTCGCCGCCAAGCTCATGCAATTTCGATAACAGGCCCGAAGCAGGTCCGCTTCGCCCTTCCCGCCTCCGCACCAGACTGGCCCGACCGTGTGAATGACGTGTCTGGCCGGCAAGCGGTGGCCGCCGGTGACCACGGCCTCGCCGGTTGGACAGCGGCCAATGGTGCGGCATTCAGCCATCAATTTCGGCCCAGCGGCCTGGTGGATAGCCCCATCCACACCAGACCCGCCAAGCAGCGACTCATTGGCTGCGTTCACTATGGCGTCGACCCGTAACGTGGTGATGTCGACGGTTTCAACTCGTAACTTCATGGTCCACGCGATTATACATACCCATTTCGAATTTCCCGTGGTTAGGCTGCTGGGCTATGTACGGCGATGACAAAGACAATCACAATTGCGAAGTCCGTTGCCCGCCGCTTTACGGAGTTGCGATTTTCTGGGCAATTTCTTGCAGTTGATCGACGATTTCGTCAAGCACTTTGTCTTCTTCCACTCCGATCGGCAGATGGACGGGTATCCAGTCCGGCGTGTTCGCCCAAATGTCATTCCCCAATCTGGCTCGCGCTTCGGCTATGGTTACTACGCCTTCCCAAGTCGCTCCCGAATCAATCCATAACCACAAAGGCGTTTCTCTGATCTTTATCCAATTCTCATAGTTAAGCCCAAGCCACGCGCCAGCCCAAATTTCGGTATTCTTCGATCCCAACCGCAGATATCGTCCATAGCCATAACTCGCGGGAGTGCGGCGCAGCCCTTTGGTATCCGCGATTTTCCGCAACTTGGCATTTTCAACAGCTTTGTCTACTAAGTCGTTAAACTGAAGCAGCCGCCGCGCAATTCCGGGCGCGAGATCATGCTGCTTGAGCGGCAGGAACGCCTCTTGGTCTTGCTGTTCACATAGGGCGTTTAGTTGCTTGATGTCGGCCTCGACAGGATCACCCGACGACAGGGAGAACGATAGCATGCGATTGAGCAACGCACGCCAACTCGCAAGAACAAGGAACCGCCTCCCTTCGCCCACTCGGGCACACTTGACTTGTGCGCCATTCGGTGTGTCAAGCGGCAGCCAATCAAACGAAGGGTCGACGATTCTCTGTATTGCGGGCCACAGTGTTTCCAGTCGCGACTCGGGTGCGACAAAAAGCAGGATTGCCGGATGCTCGTCATGCGGGAGACGAGCGAGGTAGGTATTGGGCTGATTCTCCGTTAAGCCAGCCCAGAATTTTGCTTCGATTAGAACGCGTTCGGCCCGGTCTTGGTCCCAAACCACCAAGTCGGGCCGGGCACCTTCCTCGCCACTGATCTGAGTCGCGGCATCGGTCAATTCTGGAATACTCAAGCCTTCCTCTTGCAATATGTCCCTCAGCATGTCCCTTAGCGCACGTCTTGCCGAATCGGAGCGGGAAAGAATGAATCCCAACGCCTCAACCGCCACATCCTCGGTGCGACCACTCAGGCGGGAAACAATGTGCGAGAACATCGTCAGGTTACTGGAATTACTCATCTCGTTTCCGTTGGGTGTCCCAAGAATTGGAACCGGATTTCCGCCTGGATTCGAATTCAGACAGGAAGCCTTCCTTGTCTTTCGGCGAGACCACGACATAGCGGTGGCTTCCGTAATGGATCAGGAG
>VYEH01000099.1 GCA_009843005.1 Pseudomonadota bacterium
GGCGATGAGGGTGTCTCCGACGCGCCCGGGGAACAGCCGGTGGACGGCGCCGAATCGGACGACGACGTGCCCTCCGACGCCGAGTCTTCCACCGGCGGCGGAACAGTGACACTGCTTCAAATCCAGGGGGCAATCGGGCCGGCCACCGCCGACTTCCTTACGCGCGGTATCGAAATGGCCGAGGAATCCAATGCCACCCTCATCGTGTTGGAGATGGATACTCCCGGTGGGCTGGATACATCCATGCGCGAGATCATTCAGGGCATTCTCGCCTCGTCGGTGCCGGTGGCCACCTACGTATGGCCCCAGGGCGCGCGCGCTGCAAGCGCGGGGACCTACATCCTCTACGCAAGCCACATCGCTGCAATGGCGCCTGCGACCAATCTCGGCGCTGCAACCCCGGTTGCCATCGGCGCGCCCGCACCGGCCTCGCCAACCGATACGGCGGAAGAAGAGGCAGACGAGGAAGAAGCCGATAGCGACGAGGATGCTGCTGACGAGGAAGAAGATGGCGGTGACCCGGATGACGCCGACTCGGACGATGCCAATGCCGGCGATTCCGGTACCGACGATGGGGGCGACACGGTCACCGACCCTTCGGACCTGATCCCGTCGCCGGCGACGGCCACGGAACGAAAAGCCATCAACGATGCGGTCGCCTATATCCGCAGCCTGGCGGAACTGCGCGGCCGCAACGCCGACTGGGCCGAAGACGCCGTGCGGGCGGCGGAAAGCCTGAGTTCCCAGGATGCGCTGGAGATGAATGTCATCGACCTGGTGGCCGACGACCTGTCGGACCTGCTCCAGAAACTGGACGGCTGGGAAGTCGAAATCAATGGGCGCAGCTTCGAACTGGACACCACCGGTCTCATATATGAACGGATCGAACCAGACTGGCGTACCCGCCTGCTGGAAGTCATCAGCAACCCCACGGTCGCCTACATGCTCATGCTGCTCGGCATCTACGGCCTCATCTTCGAGGGGTACAATCCCGGCGCCATCGTTCCCGGTGTCGTCGGTGCGATTTCGCTGCTGCTGGCGTTGTTCGCCTTCCAGGTGCTGCCGATCAACTACGCGGGGCTGGCGCTTATCGCCCTGGGGGTCATCCTCATGGTCTCGGAATTCCTTGTGCCCAGCTTCGGCGCCCTCGGCATGGGCGGTATCGCCGCATTCATTTTCGGATCGGTGATATTGATCGATTCGGATATTCCCGGCTTCGGCGTCTCGCTGCCGCTGATTATCACCATCGCCGCCAGCGGCGCCCTGGTCCTGCTGGGTATCGTCTGGTTCGCGGTCAGGTCCCGGGATCGGCCGGTGGTCAGCGGCCAGGAGGAAATGGTCGGGGCCGACGCCGAAGCCCTGAACGATTTCGAAACCCGCGGCCAGGTGTGGGCCCATGGAGAACGCTGGACCGCGAGGACTTCCACACCGGTAACCACCGGTCAGTCGCTTCAAGTCGTCAGGGTCGACGGGCTCACCCTGCACGTAAAACCCAAGGATTCAACCTAACCAGTAAGGACGAACCATGTTTTTCCAACTCTCCACCTATCTCATCGCCGCTGCCGCTCTGTTCGTCTTCAGCGCGATCAAGATTCTTCGCGAATACGAGCGCGGGGTCATCTTCCTGCTTGGCCGGTTCTGGAAAGTAAAGGGTCCGGGCCTGATCATCGTGATTCCGGGCATTCAGAAAATGATTCGAGTCGACCTGCGCACCATCGTGATGGACGTCCCCACCCAGGACGTCATATCCAGGGACAATGTCTCGGTCAAGGTGAGCGCGGTGATTTATTTCCGCGTTCTTGACCCCGAGAGGGCCATCATCCAAGTGGAGAATCGGGTCGAAGCCACCAGCCAATTGGCGCAGACGACCCTGCGTTCGGTCCTCGGCCGGCATGAGCTCGATGACATGCTCGCCGAGCGCGACAAGCTCAATGCGGACGTGCAGGAGATTCTCGACCAGAACACCGAGGCGTGGGGCATCAAGGTCACCAATGTCGAAATCAAGCACGTCGATCTCGACGAGAGCATGATTCGCGCCATTGCCGCGCAGGCGGAAGCAGAACGGGCCCGGCGCGCCAAGATCATCCATGCCGAAGGCGAGTTCCAGGCTTCGCAGAAACTCGCCGAAGCGGCAGGAATGCTGTCTTCCGAGTCTCAGGCGCTGCAACTGCGCTATCTGCAGACGCTCACGGAGATTTCCAGCGAGCGGAACACCAATACCATCGTGTTCCCGCTGCCGATGGACCTGGTGAAACCGATCTTCGACAAGATCGAGGCCGCCGGGGACTGATCGGTCTCGTCGATCTCACGCGCTATCCGATGCGCCCGGCGCATGCCGTGCGAATGAGGCTGCGTCCGACGGGTTTTCGGTCGCGCTGGCGCCGTCAGGCGGTGCGCTTGGCCGGTTCGCGGCTTTCCATGTAGGCGGCCAATTCGCCCTGCTTCGTGTGCAGCGTGTGCAGCCACCTCTGACCGCCCGAGGTGAACCCGGCCCAATACCCGATCTCGACGATTTCAGGTTCCGTGAACTCCTCGTGCAGTTGGCGCCAAAGCGCATCGTCGGCCTGCTGTGGGTCCCACAGGATCGCTTCGGTGTAGCGCAACGCTGCTTTCTCGCGGCTGTTGAACCGATCGGATTCCTCGAACCTCAGCAGCTCGCTCAGGCGGTTGTTCGGATCTTACTTCGCCCCACGGGCGGCACCCTGGTTGCTTCAGTAGTCGCAGTTCAGGCTGTAGGCGATGTAGGTTCGGACCAGTTCCTTGAGGTCGTGCTCCACAAAACCGACCTCGGCCTGCTTGTCGAACAACAGCTTGCGCGTCATCGTGAAGGCGCGCATCACGTCGGGCTGGTGCGCGCGAATGGATTGGTTCTCGGGGCCCGGCCGGCCTTGCTCGATGGACTCCTCAAGCCATCTCCTCGCTTCCGGATCGGCGATTTCATCGGGCGCCAGGTAGCTGATGTTTGCCATTGGCTTCTACCTTCGTTGGGTACGTGCCAAGTGTAGGCGGCGCACCGCGAAAATCAACCGATTCACTGTGCCCTTTTCGCTTTTTGCCAGAGTCTTTCCAGGGATCGAATGTCGTAACTGCTCCAATCCCCTTCCTGCGCCTGCACAAGACCCTCCAAACGCCGAAACCGGGTTTCGAAACGCGCATTGGCTTCTCGCAGGCACCGTTCGGGGTCGAGTTTCAGGGGCCGGCACAGCTTTACCAGAGAACACAACCTAACGCCCAATTCCGCACCAACGTCAGCCTGGATGC
>VYEH01000424.1 GCA_009843005.1 Pseudomonadota bacterium
GCCCCTTCGTTGGGTACGAATCCGTCACTGTAGTCTCCGAACCCCTTGGCGTTGACGCCACGGAACTGAATCGTGAAGTAGCTCGTTCCGCAGTTGTCCGTCGGATAGAACCCATAGGGTTTGCCGCAGGTCGGCTCGCCGATCTGGATGACCTCGATGTCGATGCCGCGGAGGCCGTTGATCAGCGACTCGCTGGCGGAACAGGTATTCGGACCGGTGAGGACAATGACCCGGCGCAGGTCGAGCGTCGGTAGCGGCCGGCCGCTCGGCGCGGCTTCCGTTTCGCTGTAGAAGGGAATGGGGCGAAGCGGGGAGCCGGTCACCGGGTTGGTTTCCGGGTGCTTGTCGTTGAATTGCAAGCGTTCGAAATCATGGCCGGCCGTTGCCGCGGAGCCTGCGATCATGTAGCCGAGTTGACTTGCTATATACAGGTACCCGCCGCCGTTGTAACGCATGTCGATGATGAGATCCTCGATGCCGCCGGGAACGGCGTTGAACGTGCGGACGGCGTCGATAAGGCCCGCCTCGGCTGTGCGCAGGTGGTCGTTGAACAGCATGTAACCTACGGTTGCCCCGGCCGGAGACGTCACCGTGCCCACGTGCTGGACCGGCGTGGCAGTGATGATTTCCGAGGTCAGTACCACGGTATGGGCCGTTTCCGATCCGACATCGCGAAACTCGAACGCATGGGTCTCGCCGGCCGATTCGGGGAAGAGCGCGTCGTTGAGCGCGTCGAGGTTCTCCTGATCGTTCGTATTGACGAAATCGATCCCGTCGATGCTGACGATGCGCGCCCCCCGTTGTACGCCCGCATCGAATGCCGGGGTATCCGGGTCCGTGTAGGCTACTGCGGCCTCGCGCGGCGGAGAGCGCGAAATGAGCGTCCACTGGGCACCGTAACCGGCGGATTCCCCGGCCTGCGACAATGCAATCCAGTCCTCGGTGTCATAAGTGAAGTGAAATCGGTCCTTGGGCGCGTCCGACGGAGTTCTTTCGGTGGTCTTCAGCAGGTCGAAATATTCCAGCGGATCGTCGTACAGCCCCGGGTCCCGGTCCACGATCTCGTCGTACCAGAGGTAGGTATCGTTGCTCCAGGACCTCAGCCAGTTGTGTTCGCCCACGGGGCGGCCCTGAATGGCGGGCCAGGGGCGGTCATCCCTCGGGTCGTTGCCGGTTCGAGGGTCACGGCATTGGGCGGCGAAAGTGGAGGCCGGCAGGAACACACCGCTGACCCATCCCGATCCAGTGCCGGCTTCATCGTCATCGACAATCGGGCTGGCAGCACTGTCATTGCCGCTGGAACCGCTATCGCAGGCGCTGGTCAGAGCAAGTATGAAGCATGCGAACGCGGCGAGACCGGCCCTGGCAGCCAGTGGCCGCGGTCTCGGGTCGGACATGTGTCTCAGCGCGGCAGGCTTCGCCGTCGTCTTCACCGATACAGCGTATCCTCCAGCAGTCCGCGCTCGTACAGATCCCTGTAGTGGCCGTTGGGATCGCAGACCGGACTCTCCATGAGCCCGTCGGCGGCATCGGCGCGCTGCGAACCGCGGGTTCGCACCAGCGGTTCGGTGTAAAGATCGTCATGGATGGTCATGATGCGGTCCATGGTCAGCCCGTCCTCGGCGACGGTCCAGCGCTCGACGATCCTCGTACCGTCTCCGCCCGACATGGGATAGCCCGACCCGTCAAGCCACCCAGGTTCCAGATGAGTGGTTTCGATGACCAGCATGCGGTCCTCCCAGCGTCCCGTGGAGAACCCCATGGAAGTCAACGGATGATCGTCCGCAGCGGAGCGTCCATCCATCCACACCCAGCGCGGGCTGTTGTTCTGCAGGAAAAGCATGAAGTAGTGCGTGCCGCCGTCCAGAACCTCCATGGAGTAGGGCGAACCGAAAATGCGCGGCAGGCCTGGCGCGAGGCAGCGCAGCACGTGGTCGTCGCCGAATTGGCGCGACTCGTAGATGGCCCGGCTCTCGGGCGTGAAAGGCATCGGTTTGGGTTCCAGGTCGTCCACCGTCGCCCGGAAGTTGTAGCGGTTCATCCAGTATCCGCTGATGTCGACCTCGTAATCGTTGGTGGTCACCGTGTAGTCGACGTTCGGGTCGGCGGAGACGGCCGTCGTAAATCCCTGCGCCACGCAGGTCCCGAGCTGGCGCCCGCTTTCGAGGTAAATACAGGTGGCGTAGAGCCGTTTCATTCCATTGCGGCCCAGATTGCCCGTCGCCCTCACGTAATCGCCGACCTGGACGGTGTCCTCGTACCACTGTTCGCGGCGGTACCTGGGCAGGTTGCCCGGCGGCTGCAGGAACCAAACTTCGGTTGATCCGTCGTCGAGTTGCACATCGACACCGTAGCGGATATGCGGGTTGGCCCACAACACTTCGGTAACCCGCCCTTCGACCTCGCCTTCCTGGTCCGGGAGGAATTCCGTCACAAAGGCGTGATGCGCCATTCCGCGAGAGCCCGGCGCCGCAAGTATGGCGGTGGCGAGCAATAACGTGTATTTGCGGTTCATGAACCTGTTCCCGTGTCTGTCCGATCCTGTCCATATCTTACTTTGTGCGCCGCTTTAAGCGCACACGCCGATGCCATACCGTATTGCGCCCCTATCGGGCAGGAGGCGACATCCCAGTGCAATACCGCAATCTCGGAAGAACCGGTGTCAAGGTCAGCGAACTGTGCCTTGGCACGATGATGTTCGGCCGCAGTACCAACGAGGCGGAATCCATACCGATCATTCGCAGGGCCCTGGATGAAGGGATCAACTTTGTCGACACGGCCGACATCTACGGTCTCGGCGAGAGCGAACGCATCCTCGGCAAGGCCCTGGCCGGTGCGCGCCAGCGGGTGATTCTGGCAACCAAGGCGTGCATGCCGATGGACCGCGACGATCCGAACATGCGCGGATTGAGCCGGCGGTACCTCCTCTCTGCCTGCGAAGCGTCCCTGCGACGCCTGAATACGGATTGGATCGACCTCTTCTACCTGCACCGGTCCCTCCCGGATGTTGCCATCGATGAAACGCTGCGGGCGCTCGACGACCTGATCCGCCAGGGAAAGATTCGCTATATCGGCTGCAGCATGTTCGCGGCGTGGAAAATGGTCGAGTCCATATGGGTCGCCAGGGAACTGGGCCTTAACCGGTTCGTCTGCGATCAGTCCGCGTACAACCTGCTGGATCGGGCCGCCGAGCGCTCGGCCATTCCGGCGGCGCGCAGCTATGGTCTCGGGGTTGCCCCCTGGGGGCCCAGGTGCG
>VYEH01000428.1:0-2912 GCA_009843005.1 Pseudomonadota bacterium
CGCCTTGACCGCGCCGGGCAGAGGCAGCAATACATGTTCCATGTAGTTGCCATCTTCGAGGGCTTCGTACCATGCAACGCTACCGGTGATGGATCCGAACCCGCAGACGATGAAATCCAACCGGCCGTCGTCGTTGAGATCGGCCACTTCAATGTCGGCCATGCGGAAGAGATTCTCAAGAACGACCTCCGAGGTGGCGTCCGCAATACTGTCGTTCACCAATGTCAACGCGCTGATGTGCGCCGGGCGGGCGCTCGCTTCGCGTTGTGCAAGGAGGTCGCCGATAGAACCGAGATAAGCGGTATCGCCGACGAAATGGATATCCACGGGAGAGATCGCCGGGCGAAACTGGCGGGAAGTGCGAATCTGCCCATTGCCGCCGTCGATTACCGTCAAAGATTGCGCAAGGCTGTCGCCGATGTAGACCTCCTGAAACGGCTCGCGCACATGCACGAGCGTGGTGATGGCCAGAGGCTGCCGATAGCTGGTCCTGTTGATTTCGAAACGTTGTAAATCCCAGTGCAATTCGGGTTTGCCGGACTGGGGTATCGGATCCGAGGGCGACCGGCGTATGTAGTAGCGCCGCAGGAGCGCCCAGTCCCCGTCACTCAGCAAGGGCGCAGCGGGAAACACTTCATCGCGTTCCAGCACCTCCAGCCGGCCGCTGACATTGGCGCGGACAAATTCGGGCTCACTATCCAGATAGTCGATATTGTCGATACCGAGCCAGTAACCCATGTAGCCGAGAGCCGCGGCCCAACTCCGTTTAGGCAGGATGTCAGGCGACGTTTCCACATGGCAGCTCGAGCAGTACAACGCCGACAACTCCGCGCCACGCTGGAGTGCGCGGCGGTCCTGGATTTGCCAGACAACCAGTGAGGCGGCTGCGATCACGCCCAGAATGAAAACTACGGATTTCTTAAGCATCGGCTGGTACGTCACGCGGGCGCCAACCTTCGAGCTCGACGGCTGGTTGCGTACTGTCCGGCCTGCTACAGCGCCTCGTAAACGATGCGTCCATCAACCATGGTCAGGACGGAATTGAGATCGCGAATCTCGTCCGCCGGTATCGTCATGTAGTCCCGGTCCAGGACCACGAAGTCGGCCAGCTTGCCGACCTCCCGCGTGCCCAACAGGTCCTCCTTGTGCATGAGCCAGGCGTTGGAGCGCGTGTGGGCGATCAGGGCTTCCTCGCGGGTCAGCGTGCCATGTTTGAAATAAGGCTGCCCGGCGGTGTCCTTGCCGGAGACGACCCAGTAGAGGGTGAAGAACGGCGAATCGTGAGCCACGACCTGGGCATCGGAGCCGAGTCCGAAGGGTATCCCGCTTTCCTGGTACCAGCGGAGCGGCGGCGCGTCCTGCTTCGCGAGCAACGCGGCGCGCGTGGCGTTGGCATTGCGTGTCTCCGGTGAACTCATGGCGGCCGAACTGTGCAGCGCTACGGCCATGCCAAGCGCCTTGGCCCGCTCGATGGTGGCCTGCGAGAGTCCCTGGGCGTGTTCGAAACGCCACCGCAGGTGAGTAATCGGATAGGTCTCGTTGATCTCCTCGTAAATGTCCAGCATCTGGTTGACGGTAATGTCCCGATTAACGTGTTCGTTCACCTGCCAGCCGTGCTTCGCCGCGGCGGTCGCTATCGCCCGGAACTGTTCCATCATCTCGTCGGGATAGGGCCGATCGCCCATGCCGTAGGTGTCGGACACGGGCAGGTAGACGTGTTCGCCGAAGTGGAGCATCTGGTACATCTCGGGTCCCGAGAATGGCTTGTGGATACCGAGACCTTCGACGATTCCCGGAACTTCCTCCGGCGTCCACGCGCTCACGTTTCTGTCGAAGTGCGGCGGGTAGTAGATACGCATGTCCAGTTCACCCGTGTCTACCAGATGCTCGAGGATGTACTCCAGGCCCTCCTCCGGAAACTCGGGCCCGTTGTAGGTCATTGACGTGGTGACGCCGAGCTTCAGGTAGTCCGCGATCTCGGCCTTGAGTCCAGCCACCGCTGTTTCCCCGGTTACCTCAGGAAACAGCGGACGTAACTGCCACTTGAGAAAGATGCTGCCCGTGAATTTTCCGGTGACATTGCCGTCGGCGTCGCGCCAGATCCGTCCGCCCGTCTCAGGTCCCGGGTCCGGCATGTCGTTGGTGATGCCGCCCAGTTCCATGGCCTTGGTGTTGAGCACGGCAGTGCCCCAGCTTATCTGGGTATAGACCGGATTTTCTGGCGCCACCGCGTCAAGCTCTTCGCGGGTGAACTCGCGCTGGTCGTCGGTGAACTGAACAGGGTTCCACCCGCCGATGGCGAAAACAATGTGCTCGGGCCCGTCTCCGGGCCCCAGTTCCGCAGCCTTTTCGGCAATGCGCTCCAGCGCCTCCGCCCGGGTCCGCACGCGGCCCAGGCGCACGCCGTTCGGCCAGGTCGGAGCGTTGAAGATGAGGTGGTTATGGTTGTCGATCAGCCCGGGGATGGCTGTGCGGCCCTCCAGATCTATGACCCGCGTGGCGTCCCCCGCAAGCGCTCCAACCTCCTCGTTGCTGCCAATAGCGGCGATACGGTTACCCGTCACCGCCAACGCCTGCACGACCGAGAAGTCCTCGTCGACCGTCAGTATCTTGCCGTTTACGAAAACCGTGTCCGGGCTTTCCTGAGCCCCGGACTGCATGACCCAGAGACCGCTTGCCAACACGACGGTCCTGAGCCAATTGAGGTGACGGGATGAATTCATGGGACCCCCTTCGGATTTGGAATGAACTCCTGGCTACAGCTTAACCCGAATTTGTATCCGGCATTGGTACCATGATGCCGTGAAGCGATCTAAACTTTCACAACTTTCCAGTTTGTCTGCCGCATAGCATGCTACCATGATGATGTCGCTATGTTTGAAAACGTCGGAAGAAAACAACATTAAATGCAA
>VYEH01000428.1:2922-3252 GCA_009843005.1 Pseudomonadota bacterium
CTTTCCCACATGTCCAGTTTGTCTGCCGCGGCGGCGGCTACCCTGATGCTGGCGGGCAGCGTCACCGGAGCCGAAACATTCCACTTGCCCGGCCAGACCATGGGCACCACGTACTCCATCCGCGTCGTGGCGCCCGCCGATGGCTCTCCCGTTCCCATGGAACCGCTGCAGCAACGCGTGGCGATGCGGCTCGAGGACCTGGAAAACGTGTTCTCGACCTGGCGACCGGATTCGGAAGTGAGTCGATTCAACGCTCACGCGGGGGAGGAATGGTTCGCTGTCTCGCCGGCGTTCCTGGAAGTTCTCAATGAGGCTGTCGGTGTGAGCGCA
>VYEH01000265.1 GCA_009843005.1 Pseudomonadota bacterium
AGGTACGGCGCCGTCGGCGATCTGTATCAGGAAGTCTGTTCCGCCTGTCACGGCGCCGCGTTGGAGGGCACTGCGCTCGGCACGCCCCTGGTCGGCGCGGAACTCGTGGGCGGCGATTCCACCGAGGCGCTGCAGAACAGCATCCGCGTCGGCAATCCCGAAGCGGAAATGCCCGCCTACGACGGTGTCCTTGAGCCGGATCAAATCCAGAGCCTCGCCATCTTCATTCTCGAGCAGCGCCAGGGTTACACGTACGATCACTACGGCGTGCGGGCTCAGATCGGGATACCGGGTGGAGTCCAGAACAGCGAGCATCATGACTTCGTCCTGGAACCGCTCATCGAGGACCTGGCGCCTCTGCCGTACTCGATCGCGCCCCTTCCCGACGGCCGATTGCTTCTCACGGAGAAGAAACGCGGCCTGAGCTTCATTTCGGCCGATGGGCATCAATCCGAGGTGGTGCCAGGCACGCCGAGGGTCTACGGCGACAGCACGATTCCCGACGGCCCCCGCGCCCTGGACCGCGGCCTGGGCTGGATGCACGAGGCGGCGCTGCATCCGGAGTTCGAGGAGAACGGCTGGATCTACCTTTACTACGGCGACCGTTGCGAAGGTTGCAACGAGGTCAGCCGCGAGCGGAACGCGCCAGTGTCCATGACAAGGATATATCGCGGCCGAATCCGCGATGGCGCCTGGATCGATGAAGCGACGATCTGGCGCAGCGCCTACGAACACTACACGCCGGGGACGGATCTTTCGCTGGGCGGGCGCATCGCCTTCGACGATGACGGTCATGTCTATTTCTCGGTGGGCGCGAAGAACGGTTTCTACGATCTCGGGATTCAGGACTTGGGCACACCGTGGGGAAAGATTCATCGCGTCTCCGAAGACGGAAGCATCCCGCCGGACAACCCGTTCGTCGGCGTTGAAGGCGCCATCGAGTCGATCTGGACGCTGGGGCATCGCGTTCCCCAGGGTCTGTCATACGACCCTGCCACCGACAGGCTCTGGAGCACCGAACACGGCGCCCGGGGCGGCGACGAGATCAACCTGATCGAGGGGGGCAGGAACTACGGTTGGCCGCTGGTGACGAGCGGCGTGCATTACGATGGTTCGTCGATAGTGGATTTGTTCGAAGTTGAATTCGACTGGGGCGAGATGCAACCGCCGGTTGTTGACCTCATCCCGTCACCCGCGCTTACAGCCATAGTAGTTTATCGGGGAGACGCGTTTCCCGGTTGGGACGGCGACCTGATCGCGGGCTCGCTGAAGGCCAACTCGCTGTTTCGCTTCTCGATCGGCGAGGACGGTACGGTTGAACGGGAGACGCTCGTGGACGGGATCGGGCGAATTCGGGATGTGGCGGTCGACTCGCAGGGTAGACTGTTACTGCTGATCGAACACGCAAGCGGCGGCAAGATTCTTCGCTTGGGGCCACCCCAAGGAGGCTGAAATGAAGAAAACCATTGGAACTGCGGCTATCGCAGGAATACTCTCTTTCGCAAGCGCCACGCTCGCACACCATTCCCACGGCAACTACGAAATTGGCAGGGAAATCCAGTTTCAGGGTGTAGTGACCGAATTTCATTTCGCCAATCCGCATGTGTGGGTATTCATGGATGTAGAAAACGAGAGCGGCGAAACCGAGCGCTGGGCGCTGGAAGGCGGGGGAACCGGTAGTTTCAGCAGAGCGGGATGGGATGCCATCGCGGAGGGAGACCACCTTTCGGTCGTCTGTACCCCGACGCGCGACGGCGATAACGGGTGCTTCATCACCGATATCGAGATCAGGGCGTCGAATCCGGCCATTGAGGGTGCTTCCGGCTGGACAAACCTCGCCTTTCCGGATCAGCTCTTTTCGGCCAACTTTCCCAGCGAACCCGAGATCAGCGAGGCACCCTATCTTTCCGAATACGGCGGCACTTTCCCTTCGACCATTTACGAGTCATACGATGGCGACAATTACTATTCGGTGACCGTCGTGGATTTCTCCGATGCCACGAATGTCTACGAGCAACTGGCGGACGCGATCAATGTTTCCGGGGCCGGCAATTTCTGGCTCTACACACAGATGGGCGCGATTGCGTATGCCGCGCAGCAGTTTCGTCTGCGCGAAGGCGAGGTGACCTACGATGCCTGGCACCACGTCGACTTCATCGGCGGGCATCAACTCTTCCTCACGAACCCGGACCAGACCCGCACCTACGCGGGCATCTATCGGCATGCAGACCGGCGCTACATTCTGGAAGCGACCGTCACGGTGGACACGCCGCCCCAGGGCGTGTTCCAGCAATCCCTGACCATCCTGGATGAGGAGGGCAAGCGTATTCGCTATGACCTGCAGCCGGACCATTCGAGAGTGAGGGTCAATCTCGATTGAATCCCCGAGCATCGGAGAGCAGCAATGAGACGATACGCGTTGCTTTCGGCGGTATCCCTGGCGGCGATACCCGTTGCCAGCCGTCAAAGCGATTCAGAAATTAAAGTGATCTGAAGAATCCAGGCAACTTTGGTGTTTATCGATGCAACTTGAATTAGAGGAAATCAAAATGAAATCGATTGGATATATGAGTTGGGTAGTTCCGGGTTTGCTACTTGGGCTGTCAAGCGCTCAGGCAGCGGATTTGAGCGCGCAGGACGAGTGGATGATCAAGGCGGAGATCAAGCACCTCGTGGACACCTACGCCATGGCCCGCGACAACCTCGATGCGGTCGCCTACGCCAATACGTTTACCGAAAACGGCACGCTGATCATCGGCGGCCAACCGTATACCGGGCGCGATGTACTGCAGGCGCGCGTCGAGGGCGCGAACCAGGAGAGCGTCGGCATGCACATGATGTCCACGAGCGACATCACGGTGATCGACGAGAACAACGCCACCGGGATTCACTACGCAACCGTCTATGGAGCAATTCCCGGCGACGATCATCCCGAAGGCGACCCGATTGAAGTAGCCGGCTTTGTCGCGCAGGGAAAGTACTTCGACAAGTACGAGCGCACGGATGAAGGCTGGAGAATCTCAGAACGAAGATTCGAGCGAATCTATCTTCAGTCTCAGTAGGCCGCTTTCACCCCAAACGCCGGCCCGCGACAAAGGGTGACTGCGAGCAGGTAGACTCCGCCAAGCGATGCGAGTCCTTTCCGGCAAAAAAATTGAGCCATGAATCATTCGATCCGCCAATCGCCTTTCTCTGGATTCACCGCCGGAATGTCAGCATGGCCAACGGTCGTCTTGGTAGCTCTTTTGTTG
>VYEH01000121.1:0-677 GCA_009843005.1 Pseudomonadota bacterium
TTCGTGGGCGTCGCCGTCAGTAACCTCGGCTCCGTGTACGGCATCCCCGGCCACAGCCATGCCCACGGCCACGACGAGCACGGCCACGACGAGCACGAACATGACGAGGACGAGCACGAGGACGAACACGAGGACGAACACGAGGACGAACACGACGAACACGAGGATGAGCACGAGGGGGAAGGCGAGGCACTGCCCGTCGTTGACCTCGATCAGACGCGCATCGATATTGAAGCCGGCCTGGCCGCTCCGTTCGACGGCTTCGAGAACCTCAACTTCCGCCTCGGCATCAACGACTACGAACACGCGGAGAACGAAGCCGGCGAGGTGGGCACGGTCTTCACGAACAAGGCTTGGGAAGCGCGCGCGGAGCTGACCCACCGTCCCGCCGGCGGTTGGAGCGGCGCCCTGGGCGTCCAGCTTGGCGACCGCCAGTTTTCGGTGGTCGGCGAAGAAGCCTTCACGCCCCCCGTCGACACGTCGTCGCTCGGCCTGTTTTGGGTTGGTGAGCGCTCTGTCGGTGGACTCGGCCTGGAGACCGGCGTGCGCTTCGACCGGGTCGAGCACGATCCAGCGAACGACCGCAGCCGCAGCTTCAGCGGCGGCAGCGCTTCGCTTGGCCTCATCGCGCCGCTCGGCGAGGGCTGGCAGGCGGCGTTGCTGGCCGACTACTCCTC
>VYEH01000121.1:687-17604 GCA_009843005.1 Pseudomonadota bacterium
TCGGGGATCCAGGGCTTGTCCACGAGAAGGCCCGCAATTTGGCGGCCACCTTCACCGGCGGAGGGGGCGGTTGGTCCCTGCGCGGTACCTTGTACTACACGGACTTCGTGGATTTCATCTACCAGGCCACAACCGATGAGGAGCGGGACGGCTTCGACGTGCGCCGGTACTCACAGGCCGACGCGACCTTCCCCGGCTTTGAGGTGGAGGGGCGCGTGACTGTCGCCGAGTGGCCCGCCGGAACTCTCCGGCTCGGGGCGTTCTTCGACAGGGTGTCGCCGAAACTCGACATCTCCGGCAACGACAACCTGCCGCTCATTCCGCCCGCCCGGCTCGGCGTGTCTCTCGATTTCACCGGCGAACGCCTGCGGGCCAACGTGGACTTCGTGCGGGCTTCCGGGCAGGAGGACGTCGCCGATTTCGAGATACCGACGGACGCCTACAACGACCTGCGCGCACGCATCGCGTGGCGTTTGCTCCGGGGCGACATGACGGCCGACCTGTACCTCGCCGGGCGCAACCTGACCGATGAGGAGCAACGGCTGCACACGTCTGTCGTCAAGGATCTGGCACCCCAGCCGGGACGCACGATCGAAACAGGCCTGCGCATGCGCTTTTAGCGCTACCTTTCGGTCGCGACCCATCCCGAAGGATGTGCAGGAGATTCGCCGGTCTCGGGCCGACCCTCATTCGAATGGTCGGTGGTGCGCTCGAGCCGTTATAAAGTGCTCGAACCCAAACGGCGTCTCATTGTGCTGCCGCCGCACCCGCCTCGCAGGCGATTTCATCCTGGTCTCCGGTGCCACCCGAGCAACCCGCGGCGCCAATGACGCGGCCGTCCACGACGATGGGCACTCCACCGGGTGACCCAACGACTCCGGGCAGCGTTGCGAGGGCGGGGTTGTTGGCGATGCCTTGTGCGAAAACCCGCGTGGGCCGTCTGAATCCGGCGGCCGCCTGAGCCTTGCGCATCGAGATTTCGATGGAGGCATTTTGTGTGCCGTCGACTTTCTCGAAGTGAACGAGATGACCGGCGGGGTCCACGACGGAGACGGCCATCCGCCAGCCATTCTCGGCCATGGTTTCGACAGCCGCGGCTGCCACCGCGCTGGCTTGCTGGGCCGAGATGGGCATCCCGTACTCGGGCGGACCCTCCTGAGCCCGCGTGGCGGTCCCTGAAATCAATACGAGACTGGAGATCGTGAGCGTAGCAATCGCGCGTTTCATTTGGCTTTTCCTCTGCAATTGGAGTATTGGAAATCGTCAATTGACGGCCCGCCGTGAGCGTTTTCTCCCCGGCGAGCAGTGGTACTTCGAGTGTGTTTCCACAGGGGAGCATGTAATATTATCACATGACTCTCAGGCCAACGATGTGTGTGTCAGGAACTGTCAGGAGTAAATGGATCTGTCCGATTCTAGAGTAAGTCAACTGTCCGGTTCCTTCATGAGTTGCCAGGTTGCAGGCAAATGACCGCCGCGGACCTTCATTCCAATGCTGCGCCCCCGGAAAACTGGGAGGCGCCTCTGCAAAGGGCGGGCCAAGCTGTCGAATCACTGGAGCTGCGAAGCGGCGCAACCCTTATCCTCAGCCGGTTCGATCCGGGCGCGCCTCGATCGTTCAGTTTCACCGAGCCCGAAGACACGTTTGGCTTCGGCTTTCACTTGAGGGGCGGCGCGCGGTTCGAGATGGACAATTGCCGCTTCGTTACGCGCGCCTCGGAAGTCTGGACATTCGCGGCCCCGCGTGGGTCCACATCGCAATTTGTTCTGCCATCGGAGGGATTCCGTACGGTATCCATTCGATTCGAACCGCACATCGCGGAAGAATTCTTCGCTGACGGCCTGGCGCTGCCAAAGGGGGCTCGCGACATCCTCAAGCGGGTGCGAGAAGCTGTCGGGATCGCGCGGCTCGCGCCGCTTACCGCAGCCGCGGTGACGAGGGTGGAAGCGATGTTCACCACGCACTATGGCGACACCGCGAGGTGTCTTTATCTCGAATCGTGTGCGCTCGACCTTCTCGCGGGTCAAGTCGCCAGCCTGTCGGGTGGGACGGGAAACCGACGCCGCGTCCTGCCTCGCCATCGCGAGATAGTGTTCGCTGCGCGGGACCATCTCGACAGTCAGTTGCAGCATCCTCCGACGATTGCCGAACTCGCAAGGATCGTCGGCACCAATGAGTTCACCTTGAAGCGGGCCTTCAAGGCAACGCTCGGAACAACCATTTTCGCCTACGTCTCACGTCGCAGGATGGCGCATGCGACGTTCCTCCTCCAGCAGGGGATGACCGTTTCCCTGGCTGCGCAAGAGGTCGGCTATGGGTGCGTCCGATCCTTTTCGGCCGCCTTTCGACGGCAAACTGGCTGCCCGCCCAGCACTATCCGTCGCGCGGGCCCTTAGTTTCTCCCGATCGACAACGGTTTTTCTCCCGTTCGGCGCCACCGGGACAAGTGTTCGCGCGCTAACTTGAAACGCTGCAACGCAGCGTCGAGAAATCCATGCGCAATCTTTCCATTGCCGTTGCTGCAGTAACGGCACTGATTCTCCCGATTCCGTTCAATGCCCTCGCGCAAGACCCGGACGGACCGGCCGATGCCGATGAAACCAACCGCCTGGAAGTGATCATCGTGACGGCGCGTCAGCGCGAAGAAGCGTCTCAGGATGTGCCGTTCGCATTGACAGTGCTGGGTGGAGATACACTCGAAACGCGGCGCGTGGACGACACGTTCAGCCTCTTCCGGCAGGCGCCCGGATTGTCCCTGACAAGCTTTGACGACGGTCGGTTCGCGTACTTCCAGCTCCGCGGCATCGGGCCGTTGTCGCAAGCGATCGGCCCGGATGATGGCTCCGTCGTCATCTATGTCGATGGAGTGCCCCAACCGATATTCGCCTCGGAGTTCGCCTATCTGGATCTGGAGCGGATCGAAGTGCTGCGCGGCCCGCAAGGCACGCTCTTTGGGCGCAACAGCCAGGGCGGCGCCATCAATATAACGACACGCGCGCCTTCGGACAGTTTTGAGGGCCGCGTGCGGCTTGAGGGCGCCGAACAGGGCTTTGGACTCGCTGAAACGTCCATCTCCGGCCCACTCGCAGGCGAGCGTTTGCACGGACGTCTGTCCTTCCGAGCGTCAACGGTCGATGGTTTCATCGATAACATCGCACCCATCGGCGGCGACCTCGGCGACCGGATCGCTTATTCGGGTCGCGGCATCCTCGCCATTGAGCCCGAAGCCGACGACGGGCCTCGCATTACGCTGTCGGCCAACGCGGACCGCCGCGTTTCCAACCCCTTTTACTATGTCTCGCGAATGCAGCCTGAGCCCGTGGTCGAAATCGACCCGGAAAACGAGGTTGATCGGACGGCCTGGGGCGCGAGCGCAATGGTTGAGAAACCGCTTGGCTTCGCCGACTTCACCTCGATTACGGCGATCAACGGTTTCCGGAACGGTCAGGTCACGGACGATACCGACGGTCTGCTCTACGGACCGCTCTTCGGTCTGCCGGCGTCGGCATTTCTGGCGCCGCTGTCGTTCTCGGATTGGAGCGAGAACGAAACACGTATCTTTCAGGAACTTCGCTTGTCCAGCTTTGCTGAAGACGACATTGCCTGGGCGGCGGGACTCGTCTATTTCCAATCCGATCTCGAGGTCGAACTCGACAATCGGTCGACCTTCTCGCCCATTCTCAACGGCGACCGGGACGCCACCCAGAAGATCGATTCCTACGCAGCCTACGGCGAGGTGATGGCTTCGTTATTCAGCCCACGGTTCAAGGGCACGGCAGGCTTCCGCCAAACGCGCGACGAAAAAACGCTCCATGCCAGTTTTGCCGGCGTTGGTTTTCCCGGCTCCGTCGATTTCTTTGAAGAAGAGAACGAGGCCGGCTTCGATCTTCTCACCGGTCGCCTGGCGTTGGCGTTCGAAGCCACCGGGAATGTCAATCTCTATGCGACTGTTGGGCGAGGCGCCAAGAGCGGCGGATTTCCGCGGCTGACCCTGAACGCCGCCTTTGGCGTGGAGAGCCCGAACTATGCCGAATCCACCTCGTGGACCTGGGAAGCGGGTGTGAAGACACGCCTTCTGGATGGTCGCGCCAGTTTTGAACTCGGCGGCTTCTACAATGACGTCGAGGACGAGCAGCTGTTCGTGCTGGACTTCGTCGCGTTTCAGTTTGTTCCGGTCAATCTCGATACACGCAGCCGCGGTGTGGAGGCCCAGGGTGATGTCGCCCTGGGTCGAAACTGGTCCCTGTCCGGAGGCCTCGCCTGGACCGACGGCGAGATTCGCGAGGGCGACGCGTTCTCCGGCGCCGCCGCCGGAAACCCGATCCCGAACGTGCCCAGGCTCAGTACGACCGCGACTGTCGACTATCGGGGAGGCGCCGCAACATGGGGCAGCGCCGAATTGTCGCCGTTCATGACGTTGACGCACCAATATGCCAGCGAACGCGGCGCGGATGTCGCGGACAGTTTCGACCTTGACGCCTACCATAATGTCGACTTCCGCATCGGCGCCGCCTTCGGCAATGTGGAGGGTTTCGTGTTCGCGCGAAACCTTCTTGACGAGAAGCAGGAGATCAATGGCGTTCTGTACGGACCGGGCGTTGAAGGCGCGTCGCTGGGGCGCGGGCGAATCGTCGGCATTGGCCTGACGTCGACCTTCCGATGAGCGGTTATGCGGTCACGGCTCAATTTTACGATGCGATGGCCAGCGAACAGCATGGCCCGGTTGACGCGCAGATTTCCGAGGCCCTGAAAGGTCTGGAGACATCTGGATACCCGGTGGTCGATATCGGCGCCGGCACCGGCCTCACCACGCAGGTCATCGCAAAGGCCTTGCCGGAGGCGGAGATCCTCGCGGTCGAGCCGGATCCGGCAATGCGGCCAGCGATCATGACGCGGGTGTGGTCCGATCCGGACTTGCGGTGGCGCGTGAGCATCTTGCCCATGTGCATCCTGGACGCCCCCTTGCCGCCTGTTTTATCCGCAGCGATTGCGAGCGCCACCCTCGTGCATTTCAGCCCGCAGGAACGCGAGCGGCTCTGGGCGTTGCTTTCCGCCCGACTCTCGCCGGCCGGACGCGCCGTGATCGAGATTCAATGCCCGATCGCTCAGGACGTGCCCGAAACATGCATGGCGACTGCGCAGGTCGGTCAGGTCGTCTACAAGGGTTGGGCGTCCGCGCAGCGTATCGATGAATCGCGCCAACGTTGGAGGATCAGGTATGTCGCGGAATTGGACGGGGTCGAGATTGATCGCCAATGCACGGACTATGTCTGCTGGACGGCATCTGCCGAACAAATACTGGCGGAAGCAGACGCTTGCGGCCTCGCGGGACAAGCGACCGACAACCTGGTGATATTGCGCAAAGCAGCGTAGGCCGGCCAGCGGTCAACGCCGATATGACTCGCGGTCCGTTCTAGTCGCCGACGACGCAGACGCCGCACACTCCCTTTACCTCGACAATCGCGTTGTCCGGTCGGAATCCGCGCTCGTCCGCGATCCGGGACAGCAGCCTCTCGATCCCGCTCGACTCCACCTCGTCCACGTCGCCACACGAGGAACAAAGCAGGAACTGGCTCTCGTGAGCATTCTCGGGATGGTCGCACGGGAAGTAGGTCTGGGCGGATTGCAGCCGGTGGACGAGGCCGGTTCGCGTGAGGAAGTCCAGATGCCGGTAGACGGTCAGGGGCGCGATTTTGCGTTCCTGCCGCTGCTCAAGCAGCGCGATGAGTTCGTAGGCCGAAAGCGGCCGGCCGCAGGCCAGCATTTCCGCGTAGACCGCCAATCGGGCCGGTGTCAGCCGCTCGCCTTTCTCCGCGCAACGCCCTTCGGCGAGCTTTTGCCATTTCGCCGCCAGCGGCGCCGCTCTCGCCGTCCGTCTAGCCAATTCGAAGCACCCTCGGGAGTCCGCCGGTCACTCCCGGCGCCGACAATCAAGCTTCACCGGTTTCGGCAGGGAGGCTGTGGGAGCCACCCCTGCTGCATGTTCGCACCCAGTGCCAAAGATGCGCCGAGCCCAGGAGCGCGCCTCCGGTAACGGTGATCGGCTCCTCGTACGGCGCCGCGGCTTCAACGAACGCGGCCAGCAGCAACAGCACGAGGCCAACCACGGCCGCAGCGACGAACAGCCTGTTGCCGCGCACGGGCCATGCTCTCCAGATCACCCGCAGACTCACGGGAACCGCGGCGACGACCAGGAGCCGATGCACAAGATCGCTCTCAGCGGCCAGGGCAAGCACCGGCGTCAGCGATACGAACAGGGGCAGGGCGATACAGTGGAGCACGCACAGCGTCGAGAGCCCGACCGCGTACAGATCCAGGCGCGCTGCCGGACTCCACCGCCATGTGCCGTTTCCTGTAACCATAATGCTATGTTATAACGTGCCCTGAATGATGGCAACGGCCCCTTGCGCTCCCAATACGCCCTCTTGCGCACTCGCCATTGCCCGAACATGCTCGGCTGTATATTCCCAACATTATCAGGTTGACGCAGCACTGGTCTCGTACATATATCCAAATCAAAATTGCGAGAAAATGCAGAAGAATTTTGCATTCCGACTCAAGTAACCAAACGGAGAGATTCGTATGCAGAACAATGTAAAAAAATCGTGGCGAGGCAGCGGAAGCCCAGCCTGTGCCCTTGCCCTGATGGCGTGGGCCCTGGTGAGCGGTTCCCATGCGTCGGCTGCAGATGAGCAGACCTACCACATGAAACTGATGGAACTCCTGGGGGCGGAAACCGGCTACTGCCTGGAACTGCTCGGCCGGCCCGGTCAGGAAGACCTTCTCCAACCCCTGATCGCGCACGGTTGCAAAGTCGCGCTGGCTCCGGACGATTCGATCCTCCTCACCGAGAACGGCGAGATTTATTTTCCTGCCTTCGACCAGTGCGTGACTGCGATGGGTCTGGGCGACTCGGTGCTCGAGTTCAACTCTCTGATGTTGAAGGCATGCGGCGTCGTGGAGCCCTACCTGAATGCACCGGCATTTCAGCGTTTCGAAATCAATGACAGTTCACAGCTGCAACTGGTGGGAACCGATCTTTGCATGACCGCCGGCGACACAGCGCGTCCTACCGCCAATCCGACACACCTCTGGCGCGCGCTCTACATGCAGGATTGCGCCAGCGCGCCGCCGGAGCGCTCCCGATGGCATCTCTTCACGCCGCCCGGCCGTGCTGAATAAGTTGACTCTGACCCCAGGATAAGCGCGGGGTATCTAACGAGGAATATCGATGTTCTAACGTACCCTCAATGATCGCAACGGCGCTGTGCGGCTTGTGCCATGGGTGCAAACTCTGGTTATGCCCGAATGTAAAAATTGTTATATCATTACATTCTGTTGGTTGGAGGCGCCTCGATGCTCTTGCACAGATTTCCGACCGGAGTGGCGACCCGATCGATCAATGCGATCTAGAAGGTCCACGCATTGTTTACAGTGGTTGGCAGCAATGGCAGGGTCTTGGCGGGGACGGGAACATAAGCTTGTGAGTCCGGCTCGGCTTGGATACCTCATGAGACGGCCAGCGTTGCGGCTGGTTTTGCTGCTGGTGCTGGTCGGGCAGGGCCATGCGGCCACGCATGACCACACCCACGCAGGGCACTTCCCGGAAGCGTCGGAGTGCCTGGTTTGCCATGTCTCCACCAGCATCGACGATGTCGATACCGATTCCTCACGGTGTGCGACAGACGACTGCCGAACCCATACATTTGTCCCCATTCAGCCGTGTTGGCCTGGCTTCGATCCTGGCCGGATCGCCAACGCACGAGCACCGCCTGCCTGTTAGTTCATCCGCGTCAGGCGTCGTCTGACGAGAAAAACAAACGCGAATTCGGATCTTGCGCTCGCGCTATTCCGTGTATTGCGCGAGGGCACTTGAACTTCAGGAGTGCTCCAATGAACCTTCATGTCTTCTATCGGGCTTTCTCGTGCCTGTTCATCAGGCTACCAGATGACAAACGCCTTCATACTCCATTGAGTGTGGCCGTGATGTGCGCCATCGCTTGGCCAGGCCTCGCTTACACCCAGTCGAGCGAAACCACCTCTGACGATGCCGTCCAGAGCGTGCGCCTCGAGACCATTGTCGTGACCGCGTCGCGGCGCGAACAGTCGTTGGGCGATATCGCAGCCTCGATGGAAGTGATCGACGCGACCGCCTTCGAGACGACGAGCGGCGCGTATCTCACCGACATCATCAAGAAAAACGCTTCGGTCGACGTGATCGAGTATCCGGGTGGGTTGTCCGGCGTTGGGCTTCGCGGCTTCCGTCCGCAATTCTCCGGCGTCAACCAGCGCGTGCTGGTGCTGGGGGACGGACGCCCCTCCGGCGCCACGAGCCTGGCCAACATATCGCGGGCCGGAGTGGAGCGCGTGGAGATTCTCAAGGGCTCGGCCTCCGCTGCCTACGGCCCCTCCGTGATGGGCGGCGTGGTGAACATCATCACCCGCAAGAGCGACGGCGACATGCAAGGCAACGTGTCCACGCGTTTTGGCAGCTTCGATACGCTGGAGTTTGCAGGCAGTATCGGCGGCGCGCTCAATGACCGCTTGAACTTCGATCTGGGTGTGCTGCAACGGGAGCAGGGCGACAACTACAGGCTTGGCAAGGGTGGCAGGACGTTCGGCGATTTCGTGCAGGGCCACGGCGCCGAACGCGACAATACCCGCTACACCATCCGCTCTTTCTTCGCTCGGGGCGCCGTTGAACTGGCATCCAACTGGGAGGCGCAATTGCGCTTCCTTGGCTACGACGGGATCGACCTGCAGACGCCGGGCGCCGAATCCAGCGGGGTGAGCAACCAGTCCGACAAGGTCGAGAGCAATTTCGGCGGCGATTTCTCGTTGACCGGTCAAGTCGGCGATCACAGCTTGTTGGCGCTTGCCTACACCACGCACGAAGACTATACGTTCATCAGGAAGCCGGCCGGCGCCACGCCCTACAGAAGCAGCGCAAGGGACACGTACTTCCGTGGCGTGCAGCTTCAGGACAACTGGCAAATCAACGATGTATTCGACGTCATTGTCGGTGTGGATTGGGGCAAGGTCGACAATGAGACCCAATCGTACAGAGCGTCGGGCGCGCAGAGGGGCTCCTTCACACCCTATTTCAACCGGCGAAACATCGGCGTATTCGCCGATATGACGGCATGGCTGCTCGATGACCGCCTCATCGTGAGCGTCGGCGGCCGTTATGACGAAATCGAGTCGGAACTGGAGGAAACGCCGCTGCGCCCTGACGTCAAGCCCGGCACTTCTTCCTTCAATGTCTTCAATCCGCGTGTGAGCGCCGTATACCGTACCGATGCAGACAGCCCCTGGCGCGTGCACGCCAGCCTCGGCACCGGCTTCATTTCGCCCGAGGCGAACCGGGTGGCCGGCCTGTACGAGAATCTCGTCGGCGACCAACTGCGCATCACCCGTGGGAACAATGACCTGGGCCCCGAGGAAAGCCTCAGCTTCGACATCGGGTTTGGCTATGAATCCTACCCGGTCGGCCTGGACGTGACCTATTTCCGTCTCGACGTCGACGACCGCGTGGAGTCGATCATCACCATCAACACCGACGCACTGCGCGAGACCACGTACATCAACACGCTCGGCTCGCTCGCCGAGGGGCTGGAAGCGACCGCCCAGTTCGATCTCGGTGCCCTGGGGGGCGCCCAGCCGGGCTCGTGGACGGGCGACGTGACGGCCACGCGCTACTTCACCCGCGAGCAGGAAGTGGCCTCCGGCACGATCCCGATCCGCAACGTCGCCAAATTCAAGGTGAACTTCTCCTTCGGCTATGGCGGCGAGCGCTTCGGGGTGCGGCTGAATGGCCGGCATGTGAACGAGATGTTCGATACCGACTTCAGCCGGGGCCGCATCTTCACCGGCGGCGCGGGCGGGACGTACGAATACCCGGACTTTGTCGTGTTCGATCTCTACGCGCGCTGGAATCCCGCGCCCGAGCATCGGCTCTCTCTTCAGGTCGATAACCTCGAAGACGAGTACTACTTCGAGAAGGGCGACTATCCCTTCGCCGGGCGTTCCTACTACGTGGCCTATCAGTACGGGTTTTGACGGGAGAGAGTCGTGACGGCGATTGACCAAATTCGGGAAGTCCTGCACCTGGTTTCCGGGGTGCTCATGTGGCCGGTCTTGCTTGGCCTGCTGTTGCTTGCGGCGCTGATGATCGTCGTGCTCGGCGAGTTCGCCCGCGAGTCTTTCGACACCGTATTCGGCAAGCGGGTGCGGCGGGCGCGCGGCCTGGCGCGCCGGGAGAAGGTCGCGGCCGGTGCAAACGGGTCCGGGGAGGCCATGGACCTGCGCCTGGAACGCGCGCTTCAGGATGAAGAGCGGCGCCTGTGGCGTCCGGTCGCGCAGTTGCGCCCGGTCGTGCGCGTCGGCCCTGCGCTGGGGCTGATGGGCACGCTGATTCCCATGGCGTATGCGCTCCAGGGATTGGCGGAGGGGAATCTGCCGTCCCTGGCGAGCAACCTGGTGACCGCGTTTGCGGCTACCGTCATCGGCCTGGCCGTGAGCGTCATCGCGTATCTCGTGGCTGGCGTGCGCGAATCATGGGTGCGTTCCGACATCCAGGCGCTGGCTTTTCGGGCGGATGAGCTGCTTGGCGGCGCTTCCGCGCGCGCCAAGGGATGAGCCCCGTGCGTTTCTCGCAGCGTTATCGCCACGGCGCAGGCGGGTCGCAACCCGGCGAGATCGAGGACCCGCTCGCCGGCGCGGCGAATCTCTTCGACGTGAGCGTGGCCTTCATCGTCGCGTTGCTGATCGCCCTGTTCACGCTCTTTTCGGCCAGCGAGCTTCTCAACCCGGAGAGCAGCATGACCATCGTCCAGTACCGCGCAGACGGGACCATGGAGATCATTTCCAAGGAGTTCGAAGAAATCAAGGTTCAGAGGGTGACCGACCAGACCCTGTCCGGCCAGGGCGTGCGCCTCGGCGTGGCCTACGAGCTCGCCAACGGACAGGTGGTCTATGTTCCCGAGCGGATCGACCCGGATCCGGAGGAAGCACAATGATGCATGATCGATTGACTGTAGTTTTGGCGTTGTCCGCGGTGCTTGCCGGCGCTGCCCCAATCCAACGCGCCTCGGCGCAGGACGAAGCCGCAGCGCCCGCGCTTATCGCGATGTTTCACGAAGGCGCCGGCTCCCACGAGTCGGGACAAATGCGCAGCGCGGCGGAAAGCTGGGACGGATTGGCTGTCATCGATGAGTACGCGCCGGGAGCGGGCAATCCCGTCTATGACGCCGACGTCGATTTGGGCGAGTATGACCTTGTCTTCGTCGAGGGGGCCGACTCCACGCCCCTGACCGAGGCGGAGATCGCCGACGCCCGCGAACGCACCCGGTTGTTGGTCCTCAACCCGCAGGGCGCCGCGTTCGGCAATGTCTCCCTGGACGAGCATGCCGACGTCGCGCTCTACTGGGCCAACCGCTCCGTGGAGAACGATCGGGCGCTGGCCGCCTATCTGGCCGTGAGCGTATTGGGCCGCCCCATGCCGGGCCCCGACACGGTGCCGCCACCGGTCGAGTACCCCCGCATCGGCCTTTACCACCCCGACGCCGCTGGATTGTTCGACGATGCCGACGCGCTGCTCGATTGGTACGCCGCGCGCGAAGGCGGCCATCGGTACGACCCTGGCGCCCTGACCCTGGGCGTCGTGTCCCACCGCAGCGACTACCAGAGGCAAACAACCAACTACGTCGACGCGATGATCCGGGCGACCGAGCGCCGCGGGCACAACGCCTTCGCGCTGTTGTATGTGCGCGGGACGGACCTGACCCCGCTCAATCCCGATCGCGGGCCCCTGGTCGATGTGCTCCTGTTCACCGGCGAACACCTCGACATCGCCGATATGGGCGCCGGCATCGACCAGGCGCGCAGGCTGGGCGTGCCCATCCTGTCGGCGCTCGACTTTTATCAGGGGACCGCCGAGGAATACCGCGAATCTCCGGGCGGACTGTCACCCGGCATGAAACCGCGTATCGTTGCCCATGAGCTCGAAGGCATTTTCGAGCCCATGGCGGTCGCGGCGAACCTCCCCGGCTCGGTGCCGCGGCGTCGTGAGGTGATGCCGGAACAGGTTGAATGGCGGGTGGAGCGCGCCCTCGGCTGGGCGGCGCTCAGGCGCATGGAAAACGCCGACAAGCGCCTCGCGCTCACCTTCTGGAGCGAGGCCGGCGGCAAGTCCGATGTCGGCGGCGATCCGGACGATTTCCTGGACGTGCCCGGCACCCTCGCGACTCTCCTGCCGACGCTGCGCGAGCGCGGCTACGATGTCGGCGACGGCGCCATCCCGGATTCGGAGGGTTTCGCCAACCTCATGGCGCGCGAGGCCTCCAACGTCGGCGGCTGGGCGCCCGGGGAGCTGGCCAGGCGCATCGAGTCCGACAATGCGGCCCTCATACCCGAGGAGGCGTATCTTGCGTGGTACGCGGAAGTCCCCGAGCTTCTGCGCGCCCGGATCGAGGAGATGTGGGGGCCGCCGCCAGGGGAGGTCATGACGCATGTGGCCGAAGGCGGCGAGCGCATGATCGTGATTCCGAAAATCGAGTTCGGTAACATCCTGGTCGCGCCGAATCCGATGTGGGGCTACCTGGAGAATGAACAGGTGCTCCTTTCAATCGACGCACTGCCTCCCCACCATCAATACCTCGCTTTTTTCCTCTGGCTGCGGAGGGAGTGGGGCGCGCACGCCTGGATCAGCCTGTTCACCAACTTCAGTTTGCAGCTCGGCAAGAGCGAGGGGCCGCTCGTCGACGACGCCATCGGGGTGATGCTGGGCGGCATGCCGCACATCCACCCCGAACGCCTCGGCGCCGCCGGAGGCATCGCCAACCGGCGCAAGGCCATGGCTGCCACGCCCGGTTGGTACAACGTCGTCTCGCCGAGCGACGCCCACCTGAACCTGGCGGAGTTGCGGGGCATGGTGGCCCGCTACCGCTCCGCCGCCGATGAGGCCGCCCGTGAGGCGATGGCGCCGACCCTACGCGAGAACGTCGTCGCGGCCGGGGTGGACCGGGCGCTCGGCCTGGACGTGGTTTCCGCCCCGATGGAGGATCTGCTGGTCGCCCTGGACGGTCATTTCGGCGATCTGGAGCGCGCAAACGCGCCCTGGGGCGGCAAGATCCTCGGTCAGGCGCCCCAGGGGGACGTCCTGGCAGCGATGGTGGCCGGCATGCTTGGCGACGATCTCAGGAACCCCCTGGAGGCCCTCGGCGGCTTGGAGGCGAGGGATGAAGCCCGCGAACTGGTCGCCGCCGTGCTGGAGGGGGCCTCTCCGCTTCAGACGTTGGAAGCGCGTTTTGGCGGCGTCTCGCCGGACAGCCTCGCCGCGCTCGCCAGCGCCAACCGGTTCGCCGCGCTGCTCTATACCGCCCCGCGAGAGGTGGAAAGCATCATGGAGGCGCTGGAGGGCCGCTGGATCGAGCCGGGGCCCATGGGCGAGCCCTATCGGCGGCCGGACGTCCTCCCGGCGGGACGGGCGATCTACATGGTCGATCCGCGCACGCTCCCCACGGTCGAGGCCGAAGACATTGGCGTGCGCCAGGCCGAAGCGCTCATTGCGGCGCATCGCGAAGACAATGGCGGCGCCTATCCCGACACACTGGCCTTTGTGGTGTGGTCGACCGGCATCACCAAGGACTATGGCGTCACGGAAGCCCAGATCCTGCACCTGCTGGGTACGCGGGTGACGCGCAACTGGCGGGGCGAAGTGACCGGGGTGGAGCTGATCCCGCGCGAGGAGCTGGACCGTCCCCGCGTCGATGTCCTGGTGCAGATGAGCGGCGTCTATCGCGATCATTTTCCGGAAAAGGCCGACCTCATGACCGCGGCGACGCGCCTGGCGGCGGCCAGTCCCGAATCCGACAACCCGGTGCGGTCGGCATCGGAAGAAATCGCCGAGGACCTGATCGACGCCGGGGAGGACGCCGGGCTGGCCAGCCAGTTGTCCACCGCGCGCGTGTTCTCCTCCGCGCCGGGCGCGTATTCGCCCAGCATTCAGTTTCTTGCCAAGTCCGGCGACCAGCGCGGCGATACGGCGCGCATGGCCGACCTCTACACGCGACGCATGGGCCACGCCTATGGCGGCGGGCTGTATGGCGAGTATTCCCGTCCCGCCTACGAGAGCAACCTGGAGCGCATGGACGCCGCCACGCTGCCGCGCAACTCCGACGTGAACGGCCTGCTCGATCATCCCATGACGGCGGCCTTTCTGGGCGGGCTCAATCTCGCCAGCAAGGCGCTGACCGGCGAAGACTCGGAACTCTACATCTCCAACCTGCGCGATCTCGACGCTCCGCGCATCGCTACTGCACCCGCCGCGCTCCAGCCGGAGCTGCGCGCACGTTACTTCAATCCGCGATGGCTGATGGAGAACCAGGCGCACGGCTATGACGGGGCGCGCAACTTCATGTTCCTCACGGATCATCTCGACCTGTGGGATTCCACCGCCACGGAGGTGGTCGCGAGCGCCGACTGGGCGGAGGTCAAGGCGGTCTTTGTCGATGACGTCTTCGATCTGGACATGGACGCCTTCTTCGACCGGCATAATCCGTTTGCACACCAGATGCTGATGACAAATCTGCTCGGGGCTGCCCAGCGCGGGGATTGGGAGGCCACGGCAGAGGAACTCGCCCAGATCGCGCGCCGTCTCACCCATAGCGTGATCGATCATGGGCCGGCCTGCGAGCCCAACCAGTGCCGCAACCAGGCGATGACGGAGTTTGTCGGACAAGCGCTCGGAACCGCGCGGGATGCGGCGCCCCTGTTGGCGGGGTACACGGCCGCCATTGCGGACGCGGTTCAAGCCGTCACCGGCGCCGCGCCAGGCGCGGGTGAACCGCCGACCGTGACCGGCCAGGTGATGGAAGAGGTTGCGCTTGAGCCGTTCGAGCCAGCCTTTGCCTTTCCCGTGCTTTGGCTGATGCTGGGTGCTTTCGGGATTCTTCTGTTCGGAGTTGGATGGGTGCGCGGCGGGTGAGCTTCGAGCGCGCAAAGCAAACGATTGGAGGTGACAAGGGCGATGCCGTTTTCATAGAGTTCGCGGTAAACGGCTGGCAATAGTTTGCTGCGGGTCCGTAAGAGAGGCACGTATTCGATCTCGACGACAACGGGGAAGACCGACGGCGCATCGGTGTATCTCGCGCCGCCTCATTTTGCTGGGCGTGACGGGATTTCTGCCCGTCTCCCAGGGCCTGGCCCAGGACACATCGCCGGGTGACGCAGCGGCATCGGGCGAGGTCAAGGTTCTGCGGCTCTACCGGACCGATACGCCGCCGACGCTGGACGGCCGGCTGGACGACGCCGCGTGGTCCGGCGCCGCGACCATGGACGACATGCATCAGTACGAGCCGGTCGATCACGGCGTGCCGAGCGAGCCGACGACCGTGTACCTCGCCTACGATGACGAGAACCTGTACGTTGCCGTACGCATGTGGGACAGCGAGCCGGACCGGATCATGGCGAGGGAACTGGTGCAGAACCGCGACCTCAGATGGGACGATTCCGTGACCGTCTATATCGATCCCTTCAACAGCAGGAGAACGGGCTATCGTTTCCAGGTGAATCCGAACGGCAGCCGGGACGATGCAGTCTTCGAGACACCGACGAATGCGAACGTCGATTGGGACGGCATCTGGCATGCCGAGGCGCGCATCGATGACGCGGGCTGGGTGGCGGAGTTTGCCATCCCGTTCAAGACGCTGAACTTCGATCCCGACAACCCCGACTGGGGATTCAGTATCGAGCGCAGCATCGCGCGCAAACAGGAGGAGATCGCGTGGGTATCGTACAACCGGCAGGTCAATCCGGGCACGACGGGCGTGATTTCGGGGCTCACCGGGCTGCGGCAGGGCAGGGGCCTGGACATCGCGCCGTCCATCGTTTCGACGCAATCTCGAGACTTCGAGGCTGATTCGAGCGGTGTGGACACGGAGCCATCCCTGGACCTTTTCTACAACTTTACGCCCTCTTTTACCGGTGCGCTGACCTTCAACACCGACTTTTCGGCGACGGAGGTCGATGACCGCCGGATCAACCTCACGCGCTTCAGTCTGTTCTTTCCGGAAAAACGCGATTTCTTTCTGCGCGACGTGGACATCTTCTCCTTCGGGGGGCTGGAGCGAAACGGCATTCCGTTTTTTTCGCGGCGCATCGGGTTGAGCGATGACGGGCGGCCCGTGGATCTCGAGGTCGGCGCGAAGCTCACCGGCCGGGTGGGCCGCTGGAACGTCGGCGCCCTGAACATTCGGCAGGACGCGTAGCGGGGGGGCGAAGCCACCAATCTCTTCGTAGGCCGCGCCGCCGCCAACATACTGGAGGAGTCCAGCATCGGCATGATCGTGACCGACGGAAACCCGCAGGGCAATCTCGACAATTCTCTCGTGGGGGCGGATTTCCGTTACAGAAACACCGCACTGCCTTCCGGCAGGACGCTTGAAAGCCAGTTCTGGTACCAGCGCTCCGATACCGAGGGCGTGGACAGCGACCAGGACGCCTGGGGATGGAGCATCGCCTCGCCGAACAGCGAGGGATTTGCCGGATGGATGGGGTACGACGTCTTTGAAAAGAACTTCAATCCGGCACTGGGATTCGTCAACCGCGAAAACGTACGGCGGGGGTTGCTTGCAATCGCGTACTACCGGCGTCTGGATCACCCGATGTTTCGAGAGCTTTCGCACTTCTTCCTGGCCAACGATTACCACAAGCTTTCCGGTGGTCTTGAGAGCCGTTCGGTTTACCTGCGGCCGTTGGGGGTGGTCACGCACGCTGGCGACGAGTTCGCCATTGAATTGACTCACGATCGGGAGGTGCTGCTGACGGCTTTCGAGATCTCCGACGGCGTGGTCATTCCTCCGGGCGACTACGCATTCGACGCCTACGGAAGCGACGTGACGGGCGCTTCGATCAGG
>VYEH01000448.1 GCA_009843005.1 Pseudomonadota bacterium
CCTTGATTCTTGGCATGGGTCAGCTTGCCTTTCGCTTGTTTTCTTGCTGTTGTTCCAGTTGGTGGCGGGTCGTTGCCCGAACCAGGCTCAGCCACTTCGAGGGCGGTGGCCGGGTCAGCCAGAAGACGGGTTTGCCTTGCTGGAGTTCTCCGTATGGCCGATGCCGGTTGATGTGTTTAGCCTTCAAAGTTTCCCGTAGTAGCCCTCTTTCAGCGCGTCGAAGAGATTCGCTGCGGTGTGTATCTCGCCGTCGTACTCGATTTCGTCATCCCCCCTGGCTTCGATCACGTTGCCTCCGGCGAGTTCAAAGCGGTAGGTGGTGTTCTTCAGGTCCTTCTCCTTTACCAGCACGCCCTGGAACGCCTCTGGATTGAAACGGAACGTGGTGCATCCTTTCAGCCCCTTCTCGTAGGCGTACCGATAGATGTCCTTGAAGTCTTGGTACGGATAGTCGGTAGGCACGTTGGCGGTTTTCGAGATGGACGAGTCGATCCACTTCTGGGCGGCCGCCTGGATGTCCACGTGTTCCCTGGGAGATATGTCCTCGGAACTGACGAAGTAGTCAGGCACCGCGTCGGCCGAATTATCGGCATTGGGCGAGGCGTTGCGGTTGACCAGTTCCCGGTAGGCAAGCAACTCGAAGGAGAACACCTCGATCTTCTCCTTGGTCTTCTTGCCCTCCCTGATGACATTGCGGAAGTATCGATGGGCGAACGACGGCTCTATGCCGTTGCTTGCGTTATTGCCCAGGGACAGCGAGATCGTTCCCGTGGGAGCGATGGAGCTGTGATGGGTAAAACGGGCGCCCTCCTCGGCGAGATCATCCACCAGTTCGGGCGCAACTTCGGCCAGGTTCCGCATGTAGTGACTGTATCGGGCGTGCAGAATCCGCCCGGGAATGCTGTCGCCGATCTTCCAGCCGTCGTTGCGCATCATGGGACGCATGGACAGCATTTCCTCGGTGACATCGAATTCTTCCAAGAGAATGGGCGCCGGACCCTTCTCGCGAGCAAGTTCCAGTGCGACCTCCCAACCGGCAATGGCCAGCTCCCGGGCGACTTTCTCCGTGAACTCCACGGATTCGGCGGTTCCGTAACGCATGCCCAGCAGGGCCAGCGTGGAGCCAAGCCCCAGGAACCCCATGCCGTGGCGGCGCTTGCGGTAGATTTCCTTGCGCTGGGTTGCAAGCGGCAGGCCGTTGATCTCGACCACGTTGTCGAGCATTCGCGTAAAGACGCGCACCACCTCGCGGTACTCGTCCCAGTCGAATCGGGCCCGGTCGCTGAACGGGTCGACCACGAACTTGGTCAGGTTGACCGAGCCGAGCAGGCAGGCGCCGTAGGAGGGCAGGGGCTGCTCGCCGCAGTTGTGGACCATCAGGCCATTGGCATCGAAGGCATTCGGGCCGGGCACCGAGGCGTCGAACACCTCCTGCTCCAATGCCGGGTTTATCGACTTGAGCGTTGCGGTAAATCGCTCACGATTGACGCGCCGGCCGTAATTGGCTAGCGCCGTGGTCAATTTGAGGCTCTTCTCACGGTCGGCAAAGCCGATTCGGCTCTGAAAAATCCCGATGTTGTTTCGGCTGATGACCAGCTCATGCTGCGCCTTGACAGGATACTCCCGGGAACCGCCCCGGCCGTCGGGCAGACGCCGGTAGCCTGCGTCCCGCCGGTTCGCGTATAACCGCGAAACGATGCCCAGGCGAAGGAGCATGCGCTGCACCTCGACAAGAAGGCCTTCGTTGCTTTGCGCCAACCGTATGCTGATCCCCTTGCCCTGATGGCCCTGTACGCTGGCATCGCAATCGAACAGCCCGCGCAGGAATCCGATCTGAAAATCGGACGATGCGCGGTGCATCGTTTCCGTCACGGTCTTGTGGCCCGGTCGAAGTCCCAGGGTATCGGCCAGTCGTTTGATGGCGCGCAGCTTCATGCGGTACTCGCCGCGGCCGGGGATGGCATGCCAGCCGCGAAAATCCGCTTGATGCGGTAACTCGCGCGCCGCCGATTCGGCGGCCTGCATCTGGGAAAAGGCGCCCGGGCGTTCGTAGTCGCCATTCACCGTCATGACGCCCGGCCAAGCGGACAGTACGGCCTCGTCCTGCTTGAGCGTTCCGTCGCCGACGAGCAGACCGATCAGATAGCCTTCGCCTTGCGTGTGGGCGCCGTTCCATGCAGGCGCGTCCCGATGATCATGCAATACGATCCTGTCGCCGGGAACGAGATCCCCCGCCTCCACCCACTCGGTTTCCATGGTCCATCGCGACGAATGCGCGACCCGGCGAACACGATGGTTCGGCGTCAGGGTCAGGCGATAGCCTTCCTTGCTTTCCAGTTCGACAACCCGCTTCTTCCCGGTGGGAAAGAAGCCTCTGGAATCGGTCGGATACGCCTCCCCGTTCACCATCGCCTCGAACGGCCGCCCCATGAGGTCGGCCACCTGGCGCGGTCCTTCGGAGGTGTGAACCCAGGTATCGCGGGTGACACAGGGATTCGTGGCGCGGATGTCCTCGCACCACCAGTTGTTATTGAGCTCGTTGACCCGGTCGATGAGCACGAAGCCCGGTTCGGCGAAGTCGTAGGTGGAGGACATGATGATATCCCACATGCGCCGGGCCGGTATCGTCTTGTAGACGCGGCAGGCGACCTGGCCTTCGCCGTTGGAGATGTAGCCTTTCCGGGTCGGCCACTTGCGCCAGGCGACCTGGGACGGATCCTCCAGGTCGATGCCGTCTTCTTCGGCCTCGCGCTCGGCGAGGGGGAACGCCAGCGGCCACGGTCGGTCGTTCTTCACCGCATCCATGAACTCGTCGGAGATCAGCAGCGAAAGGTTGAATTGCCGCAGCCGGCCGTCCTCGCGCTTGGCGCGGATGAACTCCATCGTATCCGGGTGGCCGACATCGAAGGTGCCCATCTGTGCGCCGCGGCGCCCGCCCGCCGACGATACGGTGAAGCACATCTTGTCGTAGATGTCCATGAACGACAGCGGGCCCGAGGTATGCGCTCCGGCGCCGGATACATAGGCGCCCCGTGGCCGAAGGGTGGAGAATTCGTAGCCGATGCCGCAGCCGGCCTTCAGCGTCATGCCGGCTTCGTGGACCTTCTCCAGGATTTCGTTCATCGAGTCCCCGACGGTGTCGGAGACGGTGCAGTTGATCGTCGATGTCGCGGGCTTGTGCTCGCCGGCGCCGGCATTGGAGATGATGCGCCCGGCTGGGATCGCGCCCCGCTGCAGAGCCCAGACG
>VYEH01000150.1 GCA_009843005.1 Pseudomonadota bacterium
GTCCGGGGGGCTGAGCGGCACATGGTCGGCGGGTAATGCTGACAGCCGGGTGGCGGAACTCGGACTCGCCCGCAACAGGCTCGTGGCGCCGCGATTGGAAAAGTTCGCCCTGCACACGTTTCTGATCCACGCGGTCGGGCTGGTCGTGGTGCCGGTTGTCTGGATCCTCGATGTGGCGGTTTCGCCCGGGAACATTCTCGGCGGCGCCATCGGCGATGCGTTTACCCTCGAGCACTTCCGCACGGTTCTGGGCGGCGAGAACTTCTGGCTGTGGACCCGCAATTCGGTGGTGGTCGCCGTCGGCACGACCATTGTCGGCCTGCTGCTTGCGATCCCCGCGGGCTACGCGTTCAGCCGCTACAACTTTTCCGGGCGCAAGGGAGCAATGTTCGTGTTCATGCTGATCCAGATGTTTCCCGGCATCGTGATCCTCGTGCCCTACTTCATGGTCATGAAGACGCTGGGCCTGCTGAATACGAGCATCGGCCTGATCATCGCCTACTCGGTGACGGCCCTGCCGCTGTGCGTCTGGATGCTGAAAGGCTTTTTCGATGCGGTGCCGCGGGCCCTGGAAGAGGCGGCGGTCCTGGACGGATGCACGCAACTGGAGGTCTTCTTCCGGATCGTCTTGCCACTGTCCCTGCCCGCGGTCGCGATCACCGCGCTGTTTTCGTTCCTCACTGCCTGGAACGAGTTCTTGCTGGCCCTGGTCTTCAACACGTCCAACGACGCGTACACGCTGCCCGTGGGCCTGTCCTCCATGATTCCGGCGACAGGGCAGCAGTGGGGCGATTTTGCGGCGGCCAGCCTGGTGGTCAGCATCCCCATCGTGGTGTTGTTCGTGCTTTTCCAGAAAGCGCTGATTCAGGGGCTGAGCGCCGGTAGCGTGAAGGGATGAACCGGAATTGACGGCATGTCGGAAGTAGAGTTTATCGGCGCGACCAAGAGGTACGACGACGGCACGCTCGCGCTGGATTCGCTCGATCTCAGGATAGAGGAGGGCGAGTTTCTCGTCCTGTTGGGTCCTTCAGGTTGCGGCAAGTCGACCGCGTTGCGCCTGCTCGCGGGACTCGAGGACATCACCGGCGGTGAGGTCCGAATCGGTGGCGGTAAGGTCAACGACCTGCCGCCCGGGGCCCGGGGCATCGGCATGGTGTTCCAGTCCTACGCGCTGTATCCGCACATGACGGTTCGCGAAAACCTCTCGTTCGGCCTGCGCCGCAGCAGGAGTCGCGACAGGGTGAGCGAGGCGGAGATCGCCTCCAGGGTGGATGAAGCAACCGACATGCTGGACCTGCACAATGTACTCGACAAGAAGCCCAGGGAACTCTCGGGGGGGCAGCAGCAGCGTGTGGCGATCGGTCGGGCGCTGGTGCGGCGGCCCAAGGTCCTGCTCATGGATGAACCGCTGTCGAACCTCGACGCCAAACTGCGCAACCGCATGCGGTACGAGTTGCGGCGCCTGCATGAATTGCATGAGACCACGACGCTTTACGTCACGCACGACCAGGTGGAGGCGATGACCCTGGCCGACCGCATCGCCATCATCGCCGACGGCAGGCTGCAGCAGCACGCGAAACCGCTGGACGCCTATCACCGCCCGGCGAATTCATTCGTCGCGTCGTTTCTGGGCACGCCGGCAATGAACCTGATCGAGGGGGTTGCGAAGAACGGTGTCTTCACCGCGGGCGGCCTGAGCTTTACCCTGCCGGAGCATCTGGCCGAGTGGAAAGGGCCGGGAATCTACGGGGTGCGTCCCGAAGACGTTCGCATCCGTGAGGGCGGCGAAGTTCCGTGTGTTGTCGGTGGAATCGAGCGTCTCGGAAGCAACGCGATATACCATCTCGAGACAAGCGGCCACTGGATCAGGGTGCTGCAGCACCGCTCGGACAGTGGAACCGAACCGCCCGACCGCGCCGAACAAGGCAAGCTGGCAGTGACGCTGGCCGTGCCCTCGGCGCTCATCTTCAGGGACTAGCCTGTGAAGCCCTTCAGCCTGCGGGCACGGTGGAAACAGCGATCGTGAGCGAATGGGATGCATCGGACCCGTTTGCGGATGCCCGCCGGCGCTCCGGCGTCCTTGAGGGCGACTTTCTCGGCGAAAAGATTGCGTTGATCCTGCGCTACAGGGACGTTCGGGACGCGGCCTCGGACTTCCGGACCTACAGCTCCGATGCGCCATTCCGGGTCCCGATACCGACTGAGGAGCGCGTGCGCAATGTGCGGCAGTTGCCCATCGAGGTGGATCCGCCAGAGCACACGGCCTACAAGGCCATCGTCCAGCCGTATTTCACCGTTTCGAAGCGCCCGGAAATGGAGAAGAAGATCGGCGCGCTCATCGGCGGGATGATCGAGGAGATTCTGGATGGCGAACCCGTCGAGATCGTCAACCAGTTCGCGTTGCCGCTTCAGTCGCGCGCGCTGACCGTGTTGCTTCGCATGCCCATGGAGGCGGCCGACGAATGGATCGGGTGGGGGCTGCACGTATTTGCCGGATCCGAAGGTCACAGCGAAGAGAAGGGCAACGTCCTCGACCGTTACCTGCACAGGCAGCTCGACCGGGCGGAGACTGCTCCCGGTGACGACTTTTTCAGCGCGTTGACGAGGGCAAACTTTCGGGGCCGGCCGCTGACCCGCGACGAAATGGTGGGTTTTGCCAACCTGGTGTTCGCCGGCGGCCGCGATACCGTGATTGCGACGGTATCCCTGACGTTGGCGCATTTCGCGACGCACCCCGAGGATCTGGTCCGGTTGCGGAATGACCCACTGCTGCTGCGCAATTGCGTCGAGG
Organism: Pseudomonadota bacterium; assembly: GCA_009843005.1. GTDB lineage: Bacteria > Pseudomonadota > Gammaproteobacteria > Steroidobacterales > Rariloculaceae > UBA6522. Next base: position 2,792 of record VYEH01000150.1, read on the forward strand.
AAATTGTCCGGGTTGCCTCGCCGTTGACGATGATTGCACGGGTGTGTCCACACGATACGAACGTACACGGCGTGCATGTATCGGCGAACCATCGCGTTGCACTCTGCTGGGCATCGGCCAACCGCGACGAAACCGTTTTCGAGTCACCGGAGAAGCTGATCATCGATCGCAAACCCAATCCTCACGTCGCGTTCGGCGCCGGCCCCCACATCTGCCTTGGCGCATCGTACGCGCGCCTGGTGCTGCGGACGCTGATCGACCAAGTCAGCAGGAAGGTCAGCCGCATGGATGTCATCGCCGGCGAGCCTCGTTACGAAGCGTGGCCCGCCTATCGGCGACAGACAAGTTTTGAGTCGTTGATGATTCTCTTCGGTTAGCGCTGGCGTCCAACGACGCTTTTGGCACATGACGATCTTGCCCGCGGCGATTGCTGAGA
>VYEH01000380.1 GCA_009843005.1 Pseudomonadota bacterium
GTCTGCAAGTACGTGAAGTCCAATGCCATCGTCTATGCACGGGAGGGCCGGACGCTCGGGGTGGGCGCCGGTCAGATGAGCCGCGTGGCGAGCGCGCGGGTGGCGGCGATGAAGGCCGCCGACCAGGACCTTGCACTGGCCGGCGCAGCCATGGCCTCGGACGCTTTCTTCCCCTTCCGCGACGGCATCGACATGGCCGCCGAACACGGCATTACCTGCGTGATCCAGCCGGGAGGTTCCATTCGCGACAAGGAGGTCATCGAGGCGGCGGACGAGCACGATATCGCCATGGTATTCACCGGCATGCGCCATTTTCGCCACTGATGAAGATTCTGGTCATAGGCAGCGGCGGGCGGGAACACGCCCTGGTCTGGAAATTCGCGCAGTCGCCGCTCGTCACGGAAATCCTCGCGGCGCCCGGCAACGCCGGCACCGCGATGGAGCCGAAGGCACGCAACCTAGCCGTGGGTGCGAGCGACCTGGACGGATTGTTGAACCTGGCGCAGTCCGAGCGCGTCGACCTGACCGTCGTCGGGCCCGAGCAACCCCTCGTGGACGGCGTGGTCGACCGTTTCGAGGCGGCCGGACTGAAATGCTTCGGGCCGCAGGCCACAGCCGCTCGCCTCGAGGGCTCGAAGGCCTTCACCAAGGCCTTCCTGGCCCGCCACAACATACCCACCGCAGCGTACGAGACATTCGCCGAACCGGACGCCGCGCTCGAATACATCGGTTTCCGCACCCTGCCCATAGTCATCAAGGCCGACGGGCTGGCCGCCGGCAAGGGCGTGATTATCGCCGAGACCTTCGAGGAGGCGGAACGCACGGTACGGGGAATGCTCGAACAACGCACCTTCGGCGACGCCGGCGCAACCGTGGTGGTAGAGGATTTTCTGCGCGGCGAGGAGGCCAGCTTCATCGCGGTGGTCGACGATACCCGCATCGTGCCGCTGGCAAGCTCCCAGGACCACAAGACCCGCGACGAGGGCGACCGCGGCCCCAACACCGGCGGCATGGGCGCCTATTCTCCGGCACCGGTGCTGACACCGGAACTGCACCGCCGCGTCATGGACGAAATCATGATCCCCACGGTCACCGGGATGAGCGCCGAGGGCATGGCCTACCGGGGCTTCCTCTACGCCGGCCTCATGATCGACCCGGACGGCAAGCCAAGGGTGCTGGAATACAACTGCCGGTTCGGCGATCCCGAAACCCAGCCCGTCCTGGCCCGCATGCGCAGCGACCTCACCGAATTGTGCCTGGCCGCATTCGACGGATCGCTCGATTCCATCGAGGTCGAATGGGACCCGCGAGCATCCCTGGGCGTGGTGCTGGCCAGCGGCGGCTACCCCGGCAGCTACGCCACCGGCACCCCCATCTCCGGCCTGGACGCCAACTTCGGCGACGACACCCTCGTCTTCCACGCCGGTACCCGCGAAGACGACGGCAACATCGTCACCAGCGGCGGCCGCGTCCTGTGCGTAGTCGGCCTGGGCGACACTGTCGCAAGCGCGGCTGAACTCGCCTACTCCTCAGCCGCACGCATCCACTGGAAAGACGTCTACTACCGCCGCGACATTGGCTACCGCGCAATCCAGCGAGAACGCAACTCCAACTGATAAGCCACCTTCTTGCGCCGCAACATCGACTATGGCGCGATCCAGCGGAACGCAGCGTGGCCGGATAACCCGCCTTCTTGCGCCGCGGTTGAGTCTGGCGTGGTTCAGCGAACAACGGGTGACCGTGAACGCCCTCGCGGCGCTCCCACGGCTGGGGACACTGGATCAGGCGGGTTAAGGTTTCCTCAGCGCTTCATCGCCTCAAAGAATTGCGCATTCGTCTTCGTATCCTGCAGCTTGTCCAGCAGAAATTCCACGGCCGCCCGTGCGTCCATGGAGTGCAGCACCTTCCGCAGCACCCACATCTTCTGCAACTCGTCCGGCTGGGTCAGCAACTCCTCCTTGCGGGTGCCGGAGCGATTGATATGGATCGAGGGGAACACGCGTTTCTCGGAAATCCGCCGATCCAGGTGGATCTCCATGTTGCCCGTGCCCTTGAACTCCTCGTAGATCACCTCGTCCATCTTCGAGCCGGTGTCCACGAGCGCCGTGGCGATGATCGTCAGGCTGCCGCCCTCCTCGATGTTCCGCGCCGCCCCGAAGAACCGCTTGGGCCGCTGCAGCGCGTTGGCGTCCACACCGCCCGTGAGCACCTTCCCGGATGAGGGCACCACCGTGTTGTAGGCCCGCGCCAGCCGGGTGATCGAGTCCAGCAGGATCACCACGTCGCGCTTGTGCTCGGTCAGCCGCTTGGCCTTCTCGATCACCATCTCCGCCACCTGGACATGCCGCGTGGCCGGCTCGTCGAAGGTGCTGGAGACCACCTCGCCCCTGACCGTGCGCTCCATCTCTGTGACTTCCTCGGGCCGCTCGTCGATGAGCAGTACGATCAGGTCGCACTCCGGCTGATTGGCGACGATGGAGGCGGCGATATTCTGCAACAGCATGGTCTTGCCGGCCTTGGGCGGTGAGACGATCAGCCCCCGCTGCCCCTTGCCGATGGGCGCGACCATGTCGATCACCCGCGCCGTCAGGTCTTCCGTGCTGCCATTGCCCTGCTCCAGCATCAGCCGGTTGGTGGGGAACAGCGGCGTCAGGTTCTCGAACAGTACCTTGCTTCTGGCGTTTTCGGGCGCATCGTGATTGATCTCCCCCACCCTGAGCATGGCAAAGTAGCGCTCGTTGTCCTTGGGTGGACGAATCAGCCCCGACACCGTGTCGCCGGTGCGCAGGCTCAGGCGGCGGATCTGGCTCGGCGAAACGTAGATGTCGTCGGGACCGGCCAGGTAGGAACTGTCGGACGAACGCAGGAAGCCGAAGCCATCCTGCAATATCTCCAGAACTCCCTCGCCGTAAATGTTCTCGCCATTCTTGGCATGGGCCTTGAGGATGGAGAAGATCATGTCCTGCTTGCGGGAGCGGGCAAGATTCTCCAGACCCATGGAATGCGCCAGTTCCAGGAGTTGCGACGCCGGCCGATTCTTCAGATCGGCAAGCTTCATTGCGGTCTTCGTCTGCTCGAGTTCGGCAGCCGGGATCACATCGAAATCGTCGTCGTCCGGGAACTCGTCGCGACGGCGGCGGCGCGGCGGGCGTTTCTTCCCGTCGTTGCTGCGCTGCTGCCGCGGACTGTTCTTCGACCGGGCTCGTCCTGGAT
>VYEH01000141.1:0-2600 GCA_009843005.1 Pseudomonadota bacterium
CCACCAAGGCGGATTAGCGCAATCGAAGGCTATCAGGTTACGCCGTCGCGCTCGCTTCGCAGGTCCCTGAAGCTTGCGAAATGGCGCAGGGCCGCCTGGCGTTCGCCCTGCTGTTCGTAGAGGCGGGCCAGGTTGTAGTGCACATCCGGAAGGGCCGGGTCCACGGACAAGGCGTGGCGGTAGGTTTCCATGGCTTCCTGCAGCGCGCCCTGATCTTCCAGTACCACTCCTAGATTGAAGGCGGCGATGGCACTGCCGGGGTCGATGCGCAGCGCATCCCGGTACAGTTCCTCGGCTTGACGATAGGCCCGGTCATTGTGGAGCAGGCGTCCCAGGTTGATGCGGGCGTTGACGTGGGTGCCGTCCAGGGAGATGGCTTCCCGGTAGGCGGCGGTCGCATCTTCTCCCGCGCCCACTTGGTCGAACTCCAGTGCCAGTTCGAACCATTCGTCGCTGGTGTTCGCGCGGGCGCGGGCTTGAGGCGCGGCCGCCATCACCAGCGGCGCGACCTTTGCCGCCAGATCCTCGACCGCGAAGGCGAGTATGGTCTGGCCCGATTCGGGTTCCCAGGCCGTGTCGCGTTCCCGGATCAGCACTCGCTGGCCGTCGGCCAGCACGCGAACCGAACTCAGGGGTTGATCCGCCGGCAGGCGGGTGCGGGCCGCCCGCAGTGCACGCCATACGCGGCGTGGTTGTACTCCGGCTTCGAGCAGGCCATTCGCGGTGCGCAGAAGTACCAGATCCTGAAAGGAAAACCGCAATTGTCCCTTTTCGTTACGGGCGGGCGTCAGGAACTCTCGCTGTGCGAGCGACCGCACGCGCGCGGGCGAAGTCCCGAGGAGTTCAGCGACCTGCCGGGTGGAGTAGGGACGCACCGGATTATCCGCCCGGCGAACCGGCGGCTTGCGGGAAAGAAATACAGACAACCATGGCGCGATAGTATATGTCGATGCCGGTGCCAGTCACCCACTCGCTTAAAGGTGACTAGCCCGAGTTGCGAAGATGAGCTTCCTTCTCGATGCCGAAGCGTTCGCAGTAGCGCGCAAAGCGTTTCCTCTCCTGTCCGGCGTCGAGCCCGAAGGCTGGCAGTGAGTACCGGTGAACTCCGCAGGCATTCCTTGGGTTCGCCATGAGGAAGTCTTGCATGGCTGCCCTGGCGGTAGCCGGATACGGCCAGCCCAGATGGTCGTAGATGCGTTCCACCACGGCAATGGGCGATGCGGTAAGTTCCGCATACGCCACGTCCACAACCCGATCCGGGGGCAGCGAATCACGCCGGAGCAGGAATCGTTCCAATGCCCCGTGCCACCGCCGGGCGCAATCCCGCCCGATCTCCACGGGATCCACCTGACTGCTGAACGCGCGACGCAGCGTGGCGTTGAGGCTGGCGATGGAGGGTATTGCCCGAAGCGGGTCGCGGTGGGTCTGTATCAGCCGGGCGTCGGGGTAGCGGCATAGCAGCGCCTCGAGGCTGAACAGATGCGCGGGTCCCTTCAGGACCCAGCGGCGCGTGGCCCGGCGAAACTGAAGTTGCTGCAGTACGCGGAAGTGAAATTCGAACCCCGGCGTCTGGCGAGCCGCCTCGAACCAGTCCTGGTAGGACGGAACACGGTACAACGTATGGAACAACGCGCTGGTGAATCCCGGCGCCATCAGCGCCACGCACTCCTCCGGCCGGTCGAACCCCAGCGGATGGATGCGGCGGAAGTCAGGGGCAATGCAATTTGCCATGGCCAGGCGCGCGTCCGCCTTCCATGTTGCCGTTCGCAGCAGCGCGGGCGACCCCGGACACCCGGCGGGCAACATCTCCTCCCAGGTCAAAGGAACCCGCGTAGCCGGATCCTGCGCCAGCAGATTGTGAAGCAGTGTCGTGCCGGTCCTCGGCAATCCGACGATGAACGCCGGAGCGAGGATCCTCTGGTTCTCGACAGAGGCAGAGCGATCCCGTTGAAGCAGCAGGGCGGTCTCCAGCAGGTTCACCAGATGGCGGCGCACCATGACACGTCCTAGCGGCGTCAATTGCGCTTCCCGCTCCAGTGCCTCCATCAGGCGCTTCAATGGGCCAAAAAGGGCCTGCACGCCCACGTCGGTCAGTCCGGTGCGCTGCCTGGCGTTCCTCAAGAGCAGGTCGGGCTCGAGTTCCGGTGGATTACGCCCGAGTCCCCGCAGAACCCGATCGCCCCGATTGAAGGCGCGCATTGCCGTGGACAGGCATGCATCGGCCACTCTCATGGACTTGCGACCGGATACTCCGAGGTTCGCCGCGACTACCGGGAGCGCCTGACGATAAAATCCGCGATCCAGCGCAATCCGGAAGCGCCTTCGCCGAGCCCGTCCAGTGCTGTCATGGCGTCGCCGTACACTTCCCCGGCTCGCCGTCGGGCGCCATCGGCGCCCAGAATCGATGGGTACGTGGATTTCTCGTTCTTCTTGTCGGAACCGACGCTCTTGCCGATGGCTTCGGTATCCGATTCCACCTCGAGCAGATCGTCCCTGATCTGAAACGCCAGTCCGATGTTGCAGGCAAACTCATCCAGCAGGCGAAGGGTATCCGGAACGGCGTCGGCCACTTCGCCGGGCATCATGATGGCGGCCCGGAT
>VYEH01000141.1:2610-17381 GCA_009843005.1 Pseudomonadota bacterium
TGTTGTGGAGTGGTGTTTTATCCACGCGGGGCCCTTCGGAATTAACATCGATTACCTGGCCCCCGTCCATAACTGCTGTTCCTTCCGCTCGGGCGAGCCACCCGATGACCCTGGCTCCTGTTGTTCCGAATCCCACCGAGTCCCGGCACAGGACGTCAAAGGCGTGTGCCTGAAGCGCATCCCCCGCGAGGATCGCCATGGCCTCGCCATACTGTCTGTGTGTGCTTGGCCGGCCGCGGCGAACATCGTCGTCGTCCATGGCGGGCAGGTCGTCGTGGATGAGCGAATAGGCGTGCACCAGTTCCACCGCGACGGCGATCGGGTCGACCCGTTCGGGGGCCACCCCGAACAGCTCGCCGCTGGCATAGCTCAGCAGCGGGCGAACCCTTTTACCAGGTCCCAGCACTGAATACCGCATCGCTTCGGCGAGTTGTTCGGGAACCCCGCCCCGGCTGGTCAGGGCCTGTTCCAGACGGACATTGACCCGGCTGACATAGTGCTGGACCCGGCTCGCAAATCCTTGATCGGGTGCCTGTGATACCATCGGACGAAATCGTACCACTGGTCTGTTCCAACGGACTCGACCTGCCGGACAATCCCACTGACTGCCATGCGGTATTGGAGCACCTGGTTGAGGGGAACTACCAGGACTTGATTCTTCCGGGCGTCTCGCGGACGTTCGCGCTGACGATTCCCGTATTGCCGGGCCATCTGGCGGAAGTCGTGACCAATGCCTATCTGTTGTGCCGGATAGCCGATACGATCGAGGACGATCCCGGACTGGACGAGCACCGGAAGGGGGTGTTTCATCGGCGTTTTCTTGCCACGATCAAGGGTGAGGAGGACGCCGGGGAATTCGCTGCCGCGCTGGCGCCGCTGCTGTCCCCGCAGGTCTTGCCGGACGAAAGGGATCTGGTGCGCAACGCGGCCAAGGTGATCCGCGTGACTCACGGATTCAGCGGCAAGGAGCAGGAGGCGCTGACGCGCTGTCTCACCATCATGTGCACGGGAATGCCGAAGTTTCAGCGCAACAGGAGTCTCAGGGGTTTGCGGGACCTGACGGAACTGGGCGCCTACTGCTACGTGGTTGCGGGTGTGGTGGGCGAGATGCTCACGGACCTGTTTTGCATTCATTGCCCCGAACTGGCCAAGAAGCGGGTTGAACTCCGCCGCCTGGCCGTTTCCTTCGGTCAGGGGCTGCAAATGACGAATATTCTCAAGGACATCTGGGATGATCGCCGCGGCGGGCGCTGTTGGCTGCCGCGATCCATGTTCGCCGATCGCCGAACGCAGTTCGAACGGCTGGAGGAGTATCACCGGACTCACGCCTTTGCGACGGGCATGAACTCGCTGATCGCCGTCACGCACCGGCACCTTCAGAACGCCCTGGAATATACCTGCCATATCCCGGCGCGGGAGGCCGGGATACGCCGATTCTGCCTGTGGGCGCTGGGGCTTGCGGTGATGACCCTGCAGAAGCTTCATCAGAATCCTCAATTCACGTCCGGCGACCAGGTCAAGGTTTCCCGGCTTACGGTCAGGGCGACCATGCTCGCAACCAATCTGATGCTGTCCAGCAATCGAAGCTTGCGATGGCTTTTCAGGGTCGCGGCGAGCGGCTTGCCCCTGTGGCAGGCGGACCGGGCCACCTGGATGCGCATGGTTGGACCGGAGGGCAGTCTGGGCACCCACCGGGGATGACCCGCGCGCCGGAATCCGTACAACATGAAGGCGGCAGCCAGGGCGCGCGCAAACATTGCGCTTGTAAAATATTGGGGCAAGGCGGACGACGGTCCGCTGAACATTCCCGCCGTCGGCTCCATTTCCATCACGCTGGATGCGCTGTGGTCGGATACCGAAGTCCAATTTGACGAGTTCCTGGCTACGGACGAGCTGACGTTGAACGGGCAGCGCCGTCCCGAGCAACACGACCGGGTGCGCCGTTGCCTGGATCTGCTTCGAGCCAGGGCGGGTGTGGAACATGCGGCTCGCATAACCAGCCGCAACAACTTTCCCACCGGGGCCGGACTGGCGTCCTCGGCGTCGGGATACGCCGCTCTGACGGCAGCCGCCGCGGCGGCACTGAACCTGAAACCGACCGCGCGGGAACTGAGCATCGTCGCGCGCCAGGGATCCGGGTCGGCGGCCAGGTCCGTTTTTGGCGGTTTCGTCGAGATGCGTACAGGCACGCGGCCGGACGGTTCCGACAGCTATGCCGAGGCGCTGATGCCGGCCGAGGCGTGGCCGCTGGAACTGGTGGTCGCCCTGACGACGCGGGACGAAAAGCAGGTGAGTTCCCGCGCCGGCATGACACGCTCGGCTGCCACTTCGCCTTACTTCCCGGCCTGGGTGGCGCGGAATCAACCGGACCTCAAGCAAGGGCGGGAGGCGATCCTCAACAGGGATTTCGAGTCGCTCGCGGACGTGGCCGAACGAAATTGTCTCTGCATGCACGGTGCCGCCATGGCGGCGCGGCCGCCGCTGCTCTATTGGAACGGCGCAACGATTGCCTGCCTCGAGGCTGTGCGGGAGCTGCGCCGGACCGGAGTGCCTGTGTTCTTTACCATCGATGCCGGGCCGCAGTTGAAGGCGGTCTGCGCGCCCGGCGAGTCGGAAGCCGTCCGCGAAGCATTGACGGACGTTCCCGGCGTTCTGGATGTGCTGCAGAGCGGCCTGGGCCCCGGAATCGAAACAGACCCCGGCAGATGGTCCGCGCAGTAGCTTCCGCGCCCGGCAAGCTGGTCATCCTGGGTGAATACGCCGTGCTGGCGAACGCGCCCGCCCTGGTCATGGCGGTCGACCGGCGGTGCCGCGCGGAAATACGCACCAGCAAAAACTCCGTTTGCCACCTGCGGTCCATGGCCGAAGCTGAACGGCAAGTCATTTTCCGCCGGCGGGCGCGCAGCGGCCTGGCGCTGGTGGACCGGGTTGTTGACGCGTATCCGGCCTCGAACGGCGCCGGATGGCGTGGTGTCCTCGACTCCAGCGGCCTCCATCGCGAGGGCAGGAAACTGGGATTGGGATCGAGCGCGGCAGCCCTGACCGCCTGGTGTGGAGCGTGGCTGGCCTGCATGGGGCAGGGGATCGCGGCGGCGAGACCGGACGCACTGCAAGGTTTCATCGAGACACACAAGGCCTGGCAGGGCGGGACGGGCAGCGGTCTGGACGTGGCCGCGAGCTTTCATGGCGGGGTGATTCGATTCCAGCTTGACGAAGAAACCGGCGCACAGGTCGACAGGGCGAAGATGCCCGACGGCGTGGGCTTTGTCAGCGTGTTCGTGCGCACATCGGCCTCCACGCAAAAACACCTGAAGCAGTTCAGGGCCCGTGCAGCCGAGTCGCCGGCTTCGGCCGCGTTCTGGATGGACTCGCTGAACCGCTTGGCCGAAACCGGCATCGGCCGGGCCATGGCCGACGATGCGGATGGATTTCTCGATACGATACGGGACTACGCCGGCGGACTTCAGGCGTTGGGCGAGTGGATGGGAGCGGCAATCTTCACGCCGGAACACCTGCAAATGCTGGAACTGGCGGAACGATTCGGTCTTGCCTACAAGGTCAGCGGCGCGGGTGGCGGTGACCTGGGTCTGGCCTTCGGCGTCGACCCGGAAGCCCTGGCCGGATTCAGGAAAGCGGCCGATGAGCGCTATGATACGATCAATCTGGCCGTTGACCCCCTGGGATTGGACGTAGAAATTGTGGACCGATGACTGACGATCGACGCAGGATTCCCGAGTTCTACAAGCTGAGTGTCGCCGAACGCGTGCGTGCGGTGCACGAGCGCGGGATCGTCACCGGACGGGACTTCCGGGCGTTGGCCAGCGGCCGGCATACGCTGGATCTCGCCTCCGCCGACAAGATGGTCGAGAACGTCGTCGGGGTGATCGGCCTGCCGCTGGGCCTGGGGATGAATCTCATCGTCAACGGCCAGGGGTACGTGGTGCCCATGGCGGTCGAGGAACCGTCCGTGATCGCCGCGCTGGGGTCCGCGTCAAAGCTGATCGGCGAGCACGGCGGCTTCATTGCCGAGGCGACCGACCCGGTCCTGATCGGGCAGATCCAGATCGTCGATCTGCCGGATATAGAGGCGGCACAATCCGCGATTGTCGAACGCAGGCAGGAAATCCTCAACCTGGCCAACAGCTTTCATCCGAACATGGTTGCCCGCGGCGGCGGCGCCATGGACATCGAGTTGCACGTTCATCCGCTGCGCTACAGCGGCAAGACGACCCTGGTCGTGCACCTGCTCGTGGATACCCGTGACGCCATGGGCGCCAATCTCACCAACGGGATGTGCGAAGGCGTCGCACCGCTGATCGAGTCCATCACCGGCGGGCAGGTCTTCCTGCGGATTCTATCCAACCTGACGGACCGCTCGCTTGCACGGGCCCGATGCACGATTCCCCACTCGGCCCTGGGTGGAAACGACTACACCGGAGAGCAGGTTCGCGACGGGATCGTCATTGCGGCGGATTTTGCGGCAGCGGATCCCTACCGGGCAGCCACCCACAACAAGGGGATCATGAACGGCATCGATCCCGTCGCCATCGCCACCGGCAACGATTGGCGCGCCATCGAAGCCGGGGCGCACGCATTTGCGGCCCGCGGCGACCGTTACACCTCGCTCACGGAATGGCGGACCGACAAGGAAGGGAACCTGTGCGGCAGTATTGAAGTGCCGATCAAGGTGGGCACCGTTGGCGCACCCCTGGAGTCCAATCCGACCGCAGCGCTGAACATGCGTTTGCTGGGCGTTGATTCGGCCACGCAACTGGCCCGGGTCATGGCCTCCGTCGGGCTTGCCCAGAATTTCGCGGCGCTGCGGGCGCTTGCCACCGAGGGCATTCAGAAGGGGCACATGACGCTGCACGCCCGCAGCGTCGTCACCGCCGCCGGTGTGCCCAAGGCGCTGTTCGACGATGTACTGGACCGGCTGGTTCTGAGCAACGAAATCAAGGTATGGAAGGCCAGGGAAATCGCCGCCGAGCTGGAACAGGATCCCGGCCGCCCACACCTGCATGGCGCCGGAACGGGCGCCGAAGCGGATGCCATGGGCGTCGGTTTCGGCAAGGTCGTTCTCCTGGGCGAGCACGCTGTCGTCTATGGGCGCCACGCCATCGGCGCGCCCGTCCCCATCACGGTGAACGCGGTGGTCGAGGACTGCGACGAGGGGATACACCTGATCATCCCCCGCTGGGGCGTTGAATACCAGTTGGCCCGGAATCCCAAGGATCGCCGTTCGTTCGAGCGCACTGCCGGAGTGATACTGGACGAACTCGGGCTGAGCGGGCGGGCGATGCGGATCGAGGTTTTTTCCGAGGTGCCCCGCAGCATGGGGCTGGGCGGTTCGGCGGCCATGGCGGTGGCCATCGTGCGCGCGCTGGACAGGCATTTTCACCTGGGCCTGTCCGACGAGGAAGTCAATCGGCTGGCCTTCGAGTACGAAACGGTCGCCCACGGCACGCCGAGCGGTCTCGACAACACGTTGGCCTGTTACGGGCAGCCGTTGATCTTTCGGCCGGGCAAGCCGCCGTTGGTGGAGCCGCTCGACATCAAGACGCCGATTCCCGCCGTCATCGGCATGACGGGCTACGAGGGACTGACGGCCAAGACGGTGGGCAGGGTGAGAATGGCCTGGCAGCAGGATCAGAAGCTGTACGAGCATCTCTTCGATCAGATCGATGCGCTGGTATTACGCGGCGTGCAGGCGATTCGGGACGAGGACCTGTCGTCCCTGGGGGAACTGATGAACATCTGCCACGGGATGCTGAATGCGCTTCAGGTTTCCACGCCGGAACTGGAGCAGTTGGTGGACATCGCGCGCGAGAGCGGCGCGCTGGGAGCGAAGTTGACCGGCGGCGGGGGTGGCGGATCGATCATTGCGATTTGCGACGGAGATACCGGGCCCGTGGTTTCGGCGATCCGTTCCGCGGGTTATCAGGCTGTTACGGTCAACCTGGGGGCACCGCTGAATGGTGCGTAGGGAAGACGTCTCAAGCCCCAGCGAGGAACTCATCCTCGTGGATGAACTTGACCGGGAGATCGGGTACCGAGCCAAGGGTGAGTGCCACGAGGGTAATGGTGTCCTGCATCGCGCGTTCTTCATATTCGGATTCATCGTTCTCTAGGAACTGCTTCTGGAGTAGCGCAGCACCCAAAAGCCGTTGTCGCCCGGGTAATGGTACAATACCTGCTGTTCGCATCCACGGGCCGGAGAATCCATGGAGACGGCCGTTTCCAGGCGGCTTCGGCAGGAACTGGGCTTCGACTGCCCGCTGACCTTCCTGTACAAGTTCAAGTATCACGCACAATACGGCGCCGTGGGCGCGGAACACGAGTATTGCTGGGTCTACCATGGCCGGTATTCGGGCGCGGTCAACGTGAACGTGAATGAAATTGCGGAATGGCGTTTCGTTGGCATCGACGCTCTGGAAGCGGAGCTTGAAGCCCATCCCGAGCGTTTCACACCCTGGTTCAAGATGGAATGGGCCGAGATCAGCCACAACCATTTCGAGAGCATTCTCTCGCCGGCCTGATCCGCTGGCGGCCGGGTCCACTGCAGTAGCGGCCATGACGGATTCGAATCGGAACAGCACACGCAAGCGGGGCATCTATCTGCTGCCCAACCTGCTTACCACCGGTGCGTTGTTCGCGGGGTTCTACTCGATCGTTGCCGCCATCGACCAGAATTTCCTCGGCGCCGTATGGGCGATCTACATAGCCATGTTCCTGGATGGCCTCGATGGCCGCGTGGCACGGATGACCAGTACCGAGAGCGATTTCGGCAAAGAGTACGATAGTCTGGCCGACATGGTGTCCTTCGGACTGGCGCCGGCCATCGTCACCTATCAGTGGGGCGTGGTGCGCCTCTCCGAGTACGGGCCGCTTTGGGGAAGGCTCGGCTGGTTGGCGGCGTTTCTCTATGCGGTTTCGGCTGCGCTCCGCCTGGCCCGGTTCAACACCAGCGGCTCCAGCGACAAGCGGTTTTTCCGCGGCCTGCCCAGCCCGCCCGCCGCCGCGGGCATCGCGGCCATGGTCTGGGGCAGCATCGAGTACGAAATCGGCGGGTTGACAGCGCTGGTGGCGGGGGTGGCCATCACTGCGCTGACGGGGACCGCCATGATGTCCAACTTCCGCTACCTGAGCTTCAAGGACTTCAACCTGAGCAGCCGCATCCCCTTCGGCAACCTGATCTTCGTGTTGGGGTTGCTGATCCTGGTGGCACTGAATCCGCCGGTGGTCATTTTCGGCATGTTTGCCGTGTATTCGTGCTCCGCACCGTCGCTCTGGGCCTGGCGTAAGTTTCGACGCCGCAGGGCCCTGGCCCGGGCTTCAGGTCATTCCACGAAGCGGTAGTACTCGATACCCTCGTCGCTGAACGCAGGATTCGACGCATCGCCGACGGCGTCGATCACGAACCCGTTGTCCGGCTCTTCCAGTCCCTGCGCCAGCCCGTCATCGTGCAGGTTCTCGTACTGGGATCGCGTCAGCGATTGCCAGAGATCAAGCGCCTCCATGAACCCGATGCGCAATGCGGCGTCCCGCCAGTTGTCCGTCAGTGTCATGGGGATGGCCTCGGCGGCATCTCCGCTGCCGTATCCGACGGCCAGGATATCCCGCCCGGCCAGGTCCACACCGTCGCGCGCCGCCTCCTCCAGCCCTGCCGCCATCCACGCCGGCAGCGCCGCGCAATAGACGTTGCCGATGTCCTTCATGGGTTCGGAGCCCAGCGACATCTTCGAGGTGACGAGTTCGTTGAAGACATGGCCGGCGCGGAAGTCCTTCAGCAGCGCCATGCTCAGTGGATAGACTTCCTCGTTGATGTTGCCCTCGCGCACGAGCCGCAGAATGTCCGGGGAGGATCGCATCTCTGCGATCACGGCTTCGGAATCGATACCCGCACTCTGGCAGTAAGCATTGAGTTCGTCGAGCCCGGTATCGCTCTCGTGCGCCAGACCGAACAGGTAACTCAAGGCGAAGGAGGTCAGCGGCATGCGATGATACGGCCGGTGCATGAACACGGCGCCAAGCCCGTGGTAGTACGCGGGCGGGGTCACGTTCAGCCGGCGCAACATGTCGGCGAGCGCGTGCAGCGTCTCGTCCAGGTAGCAGGTGGTGGAATACTTGCCGTTGAACACCGGCAGGTCCTGAAAGTGGCGGTTGAGCTGGTTGCGGATGAGGTTGCGCAACACCGGCTTGCGAAAATCGACCGCCCGGTAGGACGAGGCGCTGCCGATACAGCTCAGGTTGACCGACAGCAGTTTCGGGTCGCGCTCCAGCAGCATGGCCACGGCGCCGGCGCCCTGCGTGGGCTCTCCGGAGCTGCCCCGGGCGTATTCGGCGATGTCCGCGCTGATGACGATGGCGCAACGGTCGTCGTCCGTCAGCGCCAGGTACCGCAGCGCGTATTTCAGGGCGTAGATCCCGCCCAGGCAGGCATGCTTGATTTCGGGTACTTCGCAGTAACGGTTGACGGGTGGCAGCCCCCGGGCCCTGAGGCCATCGTCCAGCATGCCCTTTACGATGACGGCCCCGGCGGAATTGTCGGTGCTGGATTCCGTTCCCAGACCGAGAAAACCGATCCTGTCGGGGTCGATACCGTATTGCTCGATCAGGCGCATGGCCGCCGAACCGGCCATGGTGTAGACGCTCTGGCGCGGGCCGCGCATCCGAAAGCTGTGCCCCACGACGGCACGAGTCTTGTCCCAGGGCGCCCCGGTCCACCTGCACCAGTCTTCCAGGCTCACCCGGTAGGGTGGCACATAGGCCGCGAATCCGCTGATTCCGACGTCTCTGTTCATCTGGAACTCCTGATCCGGTTTTCAAATCGGGGCAGATCCACTGTAGCGGGTACCACAGACCGGTACCAATACCGATTTCCTTCAGACTCAATAAGTTTATCCAATGCAGCAGGCGCCGAATCTTGCCGGCGACGTTCACATCGCCCGTCGTCAGAATTCTCAACGTCTGTAACCCGCCATTATATGCATTCGTCCGGGCGCCAGCCTGCATGGCCATCCAGCCCGGTTCACAAGTTTCGTAACGTGCTGTAAATTCCAAGCGGTTGGCAGGTAGCGCGTATTGCGAACGTGAAGTTGAGAATTCTTGGAAACTCGGTACGACTGCGTGTCTCCCAGGCGGAGATGGCGCAAATCCGGTCCAAGGGAGTGGTTCGGCAGCATGTGGCGTTCGGCCCTGGGAGAAGGCTGTCCTATGAGCTGTGTACCGTCGCCGGCGACCGGGTGGGCGCGAGCTTCGACGAAGAATGCATTCGGATAACGCTGCCGCTTGCTGTGGTGGAGCGTTGGCAGGCACCTGACGAAGTGTCAATCAGGGGCGAGCAGGAGTTGCCGGGGGGCGAACGCCTGAAAATACTTGTGGAGAAGGACTTTCAGTGTCTGGTGCCACGGGAAGACGAGGATCAGTCCGGGCTGTTTCCCAATCCGCAAACGTCCGAATTGTAAGGTTTTTGTCCGGCCTTTACTGTCGCCATCACAATCCAAAGCGTCGTAAACGCGTGAGTTCGCCGTAGTCAACCACGTGCCCGGCGAATGCCCGCTCAGGTAAAATGACCGACTTGTCATTTCCCCGGAGGGGCTGTTGAGCACGCAGGGTTCCGGCAACGGCGCCGACGTTACCGACGCGCTGGTCCGCGAGATCGCCGCCAGCCACGTGGCCCGCCCCGGGGGGCTGCTGCCGGCACTGCACGCAGTGCAGGACGAACTCGGCTACGTACCGCCGGAGGCGGTGCCCACACTGGCTGATGTGTTCAACCTCTCCCGTGCCGAAGTGCATGGGGTCATCAGCTTCTATCACCTGTTCAGAACCACTCCGCCGGGCCGCGAGACTCTGTACCTGTGCCGGGCCGAAGCTTGTCAGGCCATGGGCGCGCGGGAGTTGGAAGAGCACACCCGGGAGCGCCTGGGTATCGGTTTTCACGAGACTACCGCCGATCGGAGGTTCAGCCTGGAGCCTATCAATTGCCTCGGCAATTGTGCCTGTTCGCCGGCGGTCATGATCGATGACATCGTGTACGGCAAAGTGACGCCGGAACGACTCGACGCGCTGTTGGAAGAGGATCGGCGCGGGTCGGCGCCCGCAACCCATGGACCGCCGGCGGTCGCGGCCCCCGGAATGCCGGAGGGCGCGCACGCGGTCTTCGTCCCGCGCGATACGACGGCGCAGTCCATGGGCGCCGACGGGGTGGCCGAGGCGATTGCGGCGGAGGCCGCCCGGCGCGGCGAATCCGTCAACGTGGTGCGCAACGGTTCCCGCGGCCTGTACTGGCTGGAACCCATGATCGAGGTCGAAGCCGGCGGTGTGCGCCACGCGTACGGGCCGGTGCAGACCGCCGACGTACCCGCGCTCTTCGACGCCGGGTTTCTCGCTGCGGGGGAGCATGGGTTGGGCCTGGGCCCCACCGAGAAGATTCCCTGGCTGGCCGGGCAGTCGCGGCTCACCTTTGCCCGGGCCGGCATCACCGACCCACTGTCGCTGGACGACTACCGTGCCCACGGCGGCTATGAAGGGCTTGCGAAGGCGGTGGGCCTGTCTCGCGAAGAGATCGTGGATATCGTCACCGAATCCGGACTGAGAGGCCGTGGCGGCGCTGCTTTTCCCACCGGTATCAAGTGGCGAACAGTGCTGAACGCCGAGGGTTCGCAGAAGTACGTCACGTGCAACGCGGACGAGGGCGACTCCGGCACCTATGCCGACCGGATGGTCATGGAGAGCGATCCCTTCGTGGTGATCGAGGGCATGACCATCGCCGGACTGGCGGTGGGTGCGACCATGGGCTACATCTACCTGCGCGCAGAATATCCGCTGGCAATCCGGATCATGAACGAGGCCATCGCAACCGCCGAAGCAGCGGGCTTGCTGGGCGAAAACGTCATGGACAGCGGCCGGGCCTTCCACCTGGAAGTTCGCGAAGCTGCCGGCGCCTATATCTGCGGTGAGGAGACCTCGATGCTGGAGAGCCTCGAAGGCAAGCGCGGCATGATCCGGTACCGGCCCCCACTACCGGCGATCAAGGGCCTGTTCGGAGCGCCCACCATTGTCAACAATGTCATTACCCTGGCGTCCGTGCCGATCATCCTGGCCGAGGGCGCCGAGTACTACAGGGATTACGGCACCGGCCGTTCGAGAGGCACGCTCACCGTGCAACTGGCCGGCAACATCAAGCGGGGCGGGCTGGTGGAGGTAGGATTCGGCCGCACGTTGCGCGAATTGCTGGAGGACTTCGGCGGCGGCACGGCCACCGGCCGGCCGATCCGCGCGGTTCAGGCGGGCGGTCCGCTGGCGGCCTACATCCACCCTTCACAATTCGACACGCCACTGGATTACGAAGCGTTTGCCGAGATCGGCGGCATGATCGGCCACGGCGGCCTGGTGGTCTTCGACGATACCGTGGACATGGGCGAGCAGGCCCGTTTCGCGATGGAATTTTGCGCCATCGAATCCTGCGGGAAATGCACGCCCTGCCGGGTCGGGGCGGTGCGGGGCGTGGAAGTCATCGACCGGATTCTGGGCGGTGTAGATGAGTCCAACAACCTGCAATTGCTGAGAGACCTCTGCGATACGATGGTCGCCGGTTCGCTGTGCGCGCTGGGCGGGATGGCCCCGTTCCCCGTGATCAGCGTCCTGGATCACTTTCCCGAGGATCTGCGGGCGAGGCAAGACCGATGACTCGCGCGCTCAAACGCTGCTACAACATTGCAAAGCTGAGGGAGCGGGCGTCGAAGCGGCTTCCGGCGCCGATGTTCCACTACATCGACGGTGCGGCCGGCGACGAATGGACCATGCGGCAGAATACCGATGCGTTCGATCGCTGGGAACTCGTGCCGCGGTTTCTGGTGGATGTCAGCGAAATCGACCTTTCCACGACTGTATTCGGTCAGACCATCAGCATGCCGCTGTTCTGTGCGCCCACGGCGATGTCGCGGCTGTTCCACCACGAGGGCGAGTATGCCGTGGCCCACGCGGCCGAGCGCGCGGGGACGATGTACTCGCTGTCGTCCATTTCCACCGTCAGCATCGAGGAAGCGGCCGAGGCGACATCGGGGCCGAAGCTGTTCCAGGTCTACGTCTTCAAGGACCGGGGGCTGAATCGCGAGTTCATCGCGCGCTGCAAGGCGTCCGGGTACCACGCTCTGGCGCTGACAGTGGACGTTCCCGTGGCCGGCAACCGCGAGCGCGACCTGGTGACGGGGATGACGATACCACCCAGGCTGACCCTGGCGAGCCTGTTCAGCTTTGCCATGCACCCGCGCTGGGTGTGGAACTACTACACCCACGCGCCCATCGAACTGGCCAGCGTAAAGGACCGCATCAAGGGCGATGTCACCACGCTGGTCAGTTTCTTCAACGACGAGCTTGACCGCACGGTGAGCTGGGACGACGCGGCCTGGATGATCGAGGAATGGGGCGGACCGTTCGCGATCAAGGGGGTGCTCTCGGTTGAGGATGCGGTGCGCGCCGCCGACGTGGGCGCCAGCGCGGTGATGATTTCGAATCACGGCGGCCGTCAGCTCGACACGGCCCCGGCGCCCATCGAAGTGCTGCCCGAGATCGTTGACGCGGTGGGCGACCGCATGGAAGTCATCCTCGAAGGCGGCATACGCCGCGGCGTGCACGTACTCAAGGCATTGGCCCTGGGGGCGACGGCGTGTTCCATGGGGCGACCCTACCTGTTCGGCCTCGGCGCCGGGGGCGAAGCGGGCGTCGACCGCGCGCTGGAGATACTGCGCACCGATATCGAACGGGATATGCGGCTGGTCGGATGCCGCAACGTGGCCGAGGTGAATTCCGACCGTATTCGGCGGGTCGAGCGTTGAGCGTTGCCGACATTGGGGCGCTGAAGAGTGTCAAGCGCCTGAAGATCCGGCGTTTCGGCGCCGATGCGGGAATCTGCGACGATGCGGTCGCGACCGAAGAGCCGCTGGAAATTCGCCTGGCCTACAGCCACCCGGACGGCCGGCGCGCGCAGCAGAGCATTTCGATCACCATGCGAACGCCGGGTAACGACGGCGAACTGGCTGCGGGTTTCCTGCTGACCGAGGGCATTATCGCGGGCGCCGCGGAAATCGAAGCCATCGGGCCTTGCGGACCCCCGGCGGCGAACGGACTGATCAACGTCGTTCGCGTTGACCTGGCTGCCGGCGTCGAGGTCGACCTTGCGCGCCTCGAGCGGCACTTCTATACCTCCTCGAGTTGCGGCGTCTGCGGCAAGGCCTCCCTGGAGGCGGTTGCGATTCAGGGGCGTTACGATCTCCACAGCGCCGCGCTTCAGGTCAGCGCGAAGGCGCTGGGCGGGCTGCCGGAGCGGTTGCGGGCGCTGCAGAGCGTCTTCGAAAGAACGGGCGGCCTGCACGCATCCGGACTGTTCGACTCCTCGGGGCAGGTCCATGTCAGCCGCGAGGATGTAGGCCGCCACAACGCCCTGGACAAGCTCATCGGGCAGGCGCTTCTGAAGGACGAATTGCCCCTGGACGAATACGGAGTCGTGGTCAGCGGTCGGGCCAGCTTCGAGCTGATGCAAAAGGCCATGATGGCCGGAATCCCCATGCTGGCCGCCGTAGGCGCCCCGTCATCCCTGGCGGTGGAATTTGCCGAAGAATTCGGCATGACGCTGGTGGGATTTCTGAAGGCGGACAGGTTCAACGTTTACTCGCGTCCGGACCGGATCCGCTGATCCCGCGCTCTCCCTATGGCGGGCCGGCAGGATCGGGAGCCGCTGTACGGCCTATCCCGAGATGCCCCTCGATGTAGGAAACGCGTTGCGCGATCCCGGCCAGGGACTCCAGAATCAGGGCGTGCTCGTTCCTCATGGTGTCGTAAAGCATGTCGATCCGGGCGCCCTGCGCGTCGATTCGCTCGCCCTGCTCGCTGATGCGAGCGTCCAACCGGTCGACATGCTCGCTGATGCGGGCGTTGGTGGCGGCATTCAGCGCGAGCATGACCGTCATCATGATCGCCGCCATCGTCGCTCCCGCGCCGATGATCGCCCACGTGTCCGACTTCAATTCAAACAACCCGCTTCGCATCGTCCGCACCTTACCATAGCGATGCGTCAACAGTACTTCGGCGGTTCGCCCGGTTCGAGGCCCGTTTCTTGCCTATTCGTGGAGTTTCACCACAAAAAACGTAATCCTCCAAAGCCTGTACGCATTCGAGTATTTTTTAGCGAGGAGCGCGCGATCCTCAGCGCGCCTGCTCATTGTCAACTGACAGGCGACAATCTATAGTTGGTCGGTGATAGCATCGTTCCGCCATCGGGGCCTCAAGGCGCTTTACGAAGGGAGGACCTCGCGGCGCGTGGCCCCGGCCCATGTGGAGAAACTGCGGGATATCCTGGCGTTGCTCGATGAAAGCCGGGGGCCGGAAGGGATGAACCTGCCGGGCTTGCGATTGCACGAACTGAAGGGGTCGCTCAAAGGGCACTACGCGGTCTCGGTGTCCGGAAACTGGCGGGTGACGTTCCGGTTCGAGGATGGCGTGGCGGCCGATGTCAATTACGTTGACTATCATTGAGGAGGCTGGTCATGGGAATGCATAACCCGCCGCATCCTGGCGGCATAGTGAAACGGCAGTGTTTGGAGCCCCTTGGTCTGTCCGTGACCCGGGCGGCGCGGGGGCTGGGCGTGACCCGGCAAGCGCTTTCGGAATTGATCAACGAACGGACAGGCGTTTCAGTAGAGATGGCGATCCGGCTGTCGAAGGCGTTCGGCTCGACGCCTGAGACCTGGCTCGGCATGCAGATGGCCTACGAC
>VYEH01000073.1 GCA_009843005.1 Pseudomonadota bacterium
AGGTAGTTGGGGCCCGCTACGTAGCGGTAGGCGCCGCCGCGGGGGATCGCGTAGCCCGGGTTTCCCGAGGTCCGCAGTTTCAGCAGGACGTTGTCCGAGCGGATGTTCAGGGTCATGCCGGCGACGAAGATCGCCAGGCCGGCCAGGTATCGCGGGTCGCTCAACCATTCAGTGGAGTACTCGCCGATGCTCGATACGAACCGGGCATTGATGTAGGCGTTGATCAGGTTGAAGAGGAAGCCCGAGGCGACGACGGCAATGGGGATCCTTTTGCCGCTGGTTCGGGTTCGAAACGGGAAGACGAAGGTTCGGTGCAGGTAGTGGGCCTGCCACATGGCCAGAAACACCAGCGGGACCCACTGCCGCGATGTCTCCCCGTTGAAGTAGATCAGGGCAAACAGCGCCGTTGCCGGCAGTTCCATGACGACCCAGCCGATCCTGTTGGATATGTGCGGACCCCAGCCCGCCCCGGCATAGTGACGGCCGAACGGTGCTGTGAATCGCAGAAGACAGAGAAACGTCACCACGGCCAGGGCGATGACTAACCACACCGCGATTCCGTGAATCTGCGCCTCAGTCAATGGGCAGCTCCATTGGCGACCGGCTCGCGCTGGTGAAAGTCACAGCGGGCGAGTCTACGCGCTGATCCGATCCGACACCTGTTCCAGCGTGCTGTCGAGCGCCGTTTCCAGCTTGCTGAACAGTTCGTCGATCTGATCTGCGGTAATGACCAGTGGCGGGCAAAGCGCGATGGTGTCGCCGAGGGGTCGTGTGAGCAGGCCGCCTTCGAGAGCGTGGTCCGCGCAGATCAGGCCCACTCCCTGCGACGACTCGAACGGTTGCCCGGTCTGGCTGTCCGCGACGAGTTCCACGCCGCCCATCAGGCCCACGCCGCGGACGTCGCCCACCAGGGGGTGATCCGCCAGCCCCCGCAGCCGGTGCTGGAATATTTCCCCCATCGTCGCGGCGTGGGCGAAGATTTCGCGTTCCTCCATCAGCTCGAGGTTGCGAAGCGCCACCGCGGCGCAGACCGGGTGCCCGGAATAGGTGAAGCCATGCCCGAAGGTGCCCACCTCACCGCTGGCTTCGATCATCGGCTCGTACATGTATTCGGGCACGAGGACCGCGCTGATGGGCAGGTACGCCGAAGACAGGGCCTTGGCGACAGTCATGGTGGTGGGCCGCATGTCGACGGTTTGCGCGCCGAACGCCCGCCCGGTACGGCCGAATCCGCAGATCACCTCATCGTCGATCAGGATGATTTCGTACTTGTCCAGTACCTCCTGGATCCTGGGGAAGTAATCCCTGGGAGGAACGATGACACCGCCTGCTCCCTGCACGGGCTCGGCGATGAACGCCGCAATCTTTTCCGGGTCCTCGCGCTGGATCAACGCCTCCAGGGATGCCGCCAGTCGCTCGCAGAAGTCGGTTTCGTTTTCACCGTCGAGAGCCTCCCGGTAATAGTATGGGCTCTCGGTATGCAGAAACCCGGGCAGCGGCAGGTCGAAATGGCTGTGATACTGCGGCAGGCCCGTGAGCGATCCGGCCGCCAGCGACGTTCCGTGGTACCCCCGCAATCGGCTGATTATCTTTTTTCTTCGGGGCTGGCCGATCAGATTGTGGTAGTACCAAAGCAGCTTGGCCTGGGTATCGTTGGCATCGCTGCCGGACAGCCCGAAAAACACGCGTCCGGCATCCATGGGAGCCATTGCCTTGAGTTTCTCGGCCAGCAGAACGCTGGGCTCGTTGGTCTTGCCGACGAACGTGGGCCCGTAGCTCAATTTCCGAAGCTGCTCCCCGGCGACGCGGATCAGCTCCTCCTCGCCGTAACCGAGCGCGGTGCACCACAACCCCGCCATCCCTTCCAGGTACTGCTTGCCGTTGTTGTCCCACAGGTAGACGCCCCTGGCCCGCTCCTGCACCAGCGGGCCCGACTGGTGGAGCAGCTTGAGGTTCGTGATCGGGTGCAGCATGTGTTGCAGATCCCGCGATTCGATCGAACCGGGGGGAAACCGGTTGTGCAGTGCCTTGCCCATGTATTTACCTGAGTTACTCTGTGTTGACTCGATCATTCGGCTGCAGACGCCGGAGTGCGCCGGAGCCCTTGATGGCATTGTTGTGCCTGGCGCGTTCCCATGGCGTTCGCCCCCACGTGTCCATGGCCGTGGGGTCCGCGCCTGCATCCAGAAGCGCCTCGATCACGGCAGGATTGTCGTTGGTGGCGGCGGCCCGGTGCAGCGGGGTCTCGCCCAGTTCGTCTCCGATCGCCGGGTTGGAGCCGCTTTCGACCAGCGCGCCGATCACGGCAGGATCGTTGTTCAGCATCACCGCGAAATGCAGGGGCGTTTCCCCGTTGACGGTGCGAGCGCTGGGATCCGCGCCCGCTGACACCAGAAGGCCGATCACGGCCGGATCGGAGTTCCATGCCACCGCGTGATGCAGGGGGGTCGCGCCGCCGACGTCCCGGGCCTTCGGGTCGGCGCCCCGTTTCAGGTCTGCGGCGACATCGGCAGCCGCGGCAGATTCAAAATAAGAGGGTGTATTCCAGTGTGCTTTCATCGTGGCGAGGATAGCGTAACCGGTTGTTGGATGGACAGCATCCGGACAGCCTCGTAACGGACACCCGTCAGCCTTGATTTCCGGCTTCATTTCCTATTGACACACCTCCACACAAGGCGGAAAATAGGCCGCTTGTGTCCGCGGAGGGGTACCCAAGCGGTCAACGGGGGCAGACTGTAAATCTGCTGGCTAAGCCTACGTAGGTTCGAATCCTACCCCCTCCACCAGATGTGTGGGGGGAAGTCAGCGGTGGAGGCGGGTGTAGTTCAAGGGTAGAACCTCAGCCTTCCAAGCTGATGATGGCGGTTCGAGTCCGCTCACCCGCTCCAATGCGTTAGTACGGGACTCTGGTATGAGGGCACAGGAAAGAGGTGCGGATTTCCGCCCACATAGCTCAGCGGTAGAGCACGTCCTTGGTAAGGACGAGGTCACCGGTTCAAGTCCGGTTGTGGGCTCCAGGTTGTATGGCATCACCCGTTCAGGTGGACACAAGTGAACGCAAGGCGGCCGCCCCGGCTGGGCGGCCGTTTGATTAATTCAGGGCTAGGTCGAAGATCGGAGCAATCCAGATGGCGAAGCAGAAGTTTGAGCGGACGAAGCCGCATGTGAATGTGGGGACGATTGG
>VYEH01000006.1:0-629 GCA_009843005.1 Pseudomonadota bacterium
GCCTAGGAGGCCTCAAGAGGACCGACCGACCTGATCCCCTGGGATCCGCAGAAGGCGGATCCGGGCTATGCCTGCATAAGGACCCGGCTGCCCGGAGTCACAGGCGTCTACCTGATCGACATGGCGGGGCAGGTGGTGAACTACTGGCCCGGATTCACCGACGCCTATCTGCTCGAAGACGGTACGATGTTCGGCGCCAGGGGGCCGTCGACCTTTTCGCAGGTGGACTGGAAAGGCAACGTCCTGTGGGAGCATACCGATAGCCGTGAGACTCACCACCCGCACCATGATTTTCTGCGCATCTACAACCCGGAACTGGAGGACTACACCGTTCTCTACATTGCCAACGAAGATTTGACGCACGATGAAGTCATCGCGCTGGGCGCCGACCCCGATGCCGTTGACCGCTACGAAGGCACCCAGATGGATGTCGTCGTGGAGGTAGACCGTAACGGTGAAGTGGTCTGGGAATATCGGTTCAGGGACCACCTGGTGCAGGACCGCACGCCGTCTGCCTCCAACCATGTCGGGGAAGGGCGGAGTCTCGCCGATTTTCCGGGCCGCCTGGACGTCAACTTCGGCGTGTTTTCCCGGGACTATCTCCACTTGAACGCCATCGACTACAACCC
>VYEH01000006.1:639-3184 GCA_009843005.1 Pseudomonadota bacterium
GTCACCTGGCGATCAGCTCGAACCGTACGCATGAAATTTATATCGTCGATCACGATGGCACATTCGTACCGGGCGACCCGGAGGAAAGTCTGCGTCTGGCCGCCAGCGAAGCAGGCGACTTCCTGTATCGTTTCGGGAATCCGGCCATCTACGGGCAGGGCGAGCACCCGCACTATGCAAAGAAGAACTGGTCGCTGGAGGAATTCTCCGGCCACAAGCAGATGGGCGGCACCCACGACATCCAGTGGATCAAGGACGGACTCCCGGGCGCCGGCGACTTGCTGCTCTTCAACAACGGGTTGTCGGTGCCGCGCGCTGCCGGCGACTCCGACCCGCAATCGGAGATCCTGCAGATCAATCCGTACCTGGATGCCGGCGGCGTGGTGCAGGATCACTACGTGAACCCGCCGGAGGCTGGTTATTCGGATGTGATGCCGGGCAGCGAGGAGTCGCAGAATCTGGTCACCCGGCTGTTTTCGAAGCAGATCGTGTGGATGTATCACACCTCCGACGGCTTCAACAGCCACCATGGTTCGGCCACTCAGCGCCTGCCCAACGGCAATACCATGGCCCAGCTCGCTCGTGTCGGCCGATTGCTCGAGATTACGCCGGAAGGCGAAGTCGTTTGGGAATATGTCAACCCGGTCACCAACGCCGGCATCGTCAGGACGCTGATCACTTCCGAGCATGAGAACGTCTTCGGCGGTTGGTCGCCGCTTCGCTACGGCATGGACTTTCCGGGACTTGCCGGTAATGACCTCTCGCCGAAGGGCCCCATCACCGCATTTCACGGCGATACACCCCCCGGCGAAGCCGACGAGACCGCACTGGCCGAGGAAGAAGAAGACTACTGATGCGGGATTACCTGACATCCCTGTTGGTTGCGATGTTCGTCGCGCTGCCGGCGGGTGCGGTTCCGTCATTCGAAGGGATCTGGAGTGCCGATCGCGTGGCGAGCGATATCTGGCCGGCAGATCCCAGATTCACGCCCCGGGGCCGGGAAGCTCTGGACAACCACGACCCGACCACGGACGACCCCGCGCTCTACTGCGCCGTCTACATGCCCAGGGTGATGGTCGCCTGGGGCCGTAAGCCGATAGAGATCTTTCAGGCGGACGACCGGCTCTGGACCCTGCACGAACGTATGCACCAGGTGCGTCGAATCTACCTGGACGGGCGGCCTCCACCGGAGGACGAAGGCCCAACCTGGATGGGCCACTCCACGGGTGTCTGGGAGGGCGAAACCCTGGTCGTGGAGACGCTCAACCTGCGCGAGAGCATCTACAACTGGTCCGGCTTGCCGCTGAGCGGTCAGCACCGTATCGTCGAGCGTTTCACGCGGCTGGACGAAGAAACGCTGGAGGTCCTCCTGACGATCATAGACCCGGTCAACTACGAGGAACCCTGGACCACGAGAAATATCTGGCGCCTTACGCCCGACGTTCATTTCTACGAGTACGAGTGTCAATAGTGATTCGTTCGGTCGAAAGCCGTTCGTCAATGGTCCCGGCCATCGTTGTTGCCGGGCTGCTGGCCGGTTCGGGATCCGGCTTCGCGCATCACAGCTTCTCTGCTCACTACGACATCGAAGTTGAAGTCACACTCGAGGGTGTCGTGACCGACTATCAATTCATCAATCCACACGTGCTGGTATTTCTCGACGTCACCAATGCGGCAGGAGAGGTCGAACAGTGGATTGCGGAGTCCAACAGTCCCAGCCTGTTCCGTCGGCGCGGGGGCCTCAGAGCGGACTCGCTGGAGGCGGGCGATGCGATCACGTTGGCGGGACACCCCTCCAGAGTCAATCCGAACGACCTGCACATCAGCCTCATCGTCTTTCCCGACGGCACCGAGTTCCGTCGCAACGCGCAGGCTCAGGGTCAATGAGCGGGAACGGACGCCGTGCGGGAGTCTTCCGGTTCGGCGGCATTCGCGCAGGGTGGGCGGTAGTCGCTGCGCTGCCGTGTCTCGCGGTGCCGGCGCCGGATCTGGAAGGCATCTGGATGCCGGCCGCGGGGGCCAGCGACGGTTGGCTGGCCGATCCGCCCCTCAGCGAAGAGGGGCTTGCCGCGCTGGCAGACGTCGATCCGAGTGCCGATATGGGGCTCCTGTGCCTGTTCGGGATGCCGCGGATTATCGGCGTTCGCGGTCCCTATCCGATCGAGTTCATTCAGCGGGACGACCGGGTTGTCATACTCTACGAGCAGGGCCACCAGGTACGGCGGATCTTTCTGGACGGGCGCGAGCCTGCCGAAGGTCACACGCTGCTGGGGCATTCCAGCGGCGCCTACGAGGAAGATACCCTGGTCGTGGAAACGACGCTCATCAGTGAACAGCCCAATCCCGGGCCGCCGCTGCAGGTCCTGCAGAGCGACGAACTGCGGGTGGTCGAACGGTACCGGATCCTGGATGACGGCCAGACGCTGGAGGCGATGATCACCATCGACGATCCCAGGTACTACACCGAGCCCTGGACCATCCGCAAGGTCTGGTCACGTTCCGACGACGAAGTGTTCTACGAGTTCGTCTGCAGCGACCCGCGCTA
>VYEH01000235.1:0-1566 GCA_009843005.1 Pseudomonadota bacterium
ATCGTCGCATCTCGCGGACATGGCGAGGACCGCGAGCATGGGCCGGAGTCACTTCGAGCACCGGGCGGGCGTCATCTTCACCGATATCGCTTCACTACGCGAGGGACTGGCGAAACTCGCCACGGAAGGCGGTACTCCAGGACCGCAATCCATGGAGAAACCGGGCGTCGAAACCATCGCAGAGGTCGGCCCCGGGGCGGCCGTCGTGCAAGCAGCCGCCCGGGCGTACGAGGCTGGCGACGAACTCGACTTCCAGGGTCTCTTCGCGGGAGAGTCAAGGCGTCGGATATCGCTGCCGGGTTACCCGTTCCAGCGCCGGCCCTTCTGGTTCGATGGGTCCCGGAAGCCCACGCCATAGGTCATCGCCCCGTCTGGCAGCCCATCTGTTCCCGCCGATTCAGAGCGAGCCGTGATCGGCCATTTCCAGGGCTCGTTCCCGCCAGCCCTGAAGTCGCCGGCGTCGCTCGTCCGCGTCCAGGGCGGCGAGCGCTTCCACCTCCTCATAGAAGGCGCCAAGGCCGCGTGACTCAATCAACCAGTGCAGTCCCGGCACCCAGTACCGATAGGTCGCCACCGATGCGATATGGGCATTGTTCAGGGGACGGGCAAACCAGCCATCGTAGTTTACGCGGCCCTCCCAGGTGGGCTTGAGCGCAGTGTATTCCGACCGCAGCGTCTGGAATGCGGCCTCCTTGGCGCGGCGCTTCTCATCCGCCGGCCCGGATCCGGAATAGATTGCACGCAACCTCTCTCTCTGGCGGGCGATCAGTTCTGCGAACTGCGCCTGCACGTATGCCTGTTGTCTATAGGCCGCGAGAGTTTCCGCATCGCCGGACCGCATCAGCCACAGTTGCGTGCCGTATTCCGCGACCGTCGTCGCGAACGCCTCGTTGAGGTCACTGTCGCCCCTGAGGTAGAACTTCTGGTGGGCCAGTTCGTGCAGTATGAGCTCCACGGTCCAGAACTCCGGTCCCCCGATCATGGTGCTGACCACCGGGTCGGCGAAGTAGCCGAGCGTGGAGTAGGCGGTGGCGCCGCCGACCGCGACGTCCATGCCTTCGCCCTCAAGCCGCGCCGCATTGCGCCGCGCCGCGTCCTCGTTGAAGTACCCCCGGTAACTCACGCAGCCGGCGAAAGGGAAGCGCCAGGTTCGGGGATCGATGGAAAATTCCTCCGCCGCCACCACGCTCCAGACGGCACTGTTGCTCACACGGCGGCGACCGGCGCCGGAACCGGCGTTGCCACCCGCGGAACCCGCCTCGCCGGGCGCCGGCCCGGTGCTGCCGCCATCGAGATCGACGTAGGTCGAATAACTCCGGTTATGGGGAAGATCCAGTTCGTCCGTGGCGAACCGGCGCACTTCGAGCACCGTGCGCAATGCCTCCCGGGTCTGCGCGTCCGTCTGCGGGTCCTCGATCACCGTCTCGATAGGCACCCGCCTGCTCAGCATCGACATCTGGCCTGTCACGGCCTGCCAGTAGTACGGCAGCGAACATCCGCCGAGCAACGCCGCCACGACGATACCGGCCAGGAGCCGGACACACGTTCTCGGTGCCCGAGACCGCG
>VYEH01000235.1:1576-2921 GCA_009843005.1 Pseudomonadota bacterium
CTTCCACGCTCGCCCGTTGCTCCGATCAACTTCCGGGAGCCCGCAGCACGCATGGGCAACAGCCGCGGGCCGGCGTGGCGCTACGTTATCATCATGCCATGGAGATTTACGAAGTCGGCGGAGCTGTCCGGGATTCGCTGCTGGGCCTGCCGGAGCGCGAGCGCGATTGGGTCGTGGTGGGCGCGCGCCCCGAGGATCTCCTGCGCCTGGGCTACAAGCAGGTAGGCAAGGACTTCCCTGTCTTCCTGCATCCGGAGACCGGCGAGGAACACGCCCTGGCGCGAACAGAGCGCAAGGTAGGGCCGGGCTACCACGGGTTTGACTTCGATACCTCCAGCACCGTCACGCTGGAGCAAGACCTCGCGCGACGCGATCTGACCATCAACGCCATGGCCCGTGACGCCGACGGTACCGTGATCGACCCCTATGGCGGGCGCAGGGACCTTGAAGAACGCCGCCTGCGACACGTATCAGACGCATTCGCGGAAGATCCGCTGAGGATCCTTCGCGTGGCTCGTTTTGCTGCGCGATTCGTACAGCTCGGCTTCAGCGTGGCGCCGCAGACAATGGCGTTGATGAAGCGGCTCGTCGAAACCGGTGAAGCTGCCGAACTCAGACCCGAACGCGTCTGGCAGGAAACCGAAAAAGCCCTGGCGGAGACCGACCCGGATGTCTACTTCGAGGTAGTGCGCGAGTGTGGCGCCCTGAAGGTGGTCTTTCCGGAGATCGACGCCCTGTACGGCGTGCCTCAGCCAGCCAGGTGGCATCCGGAAATCGACACCGGGATCCATACCATGATGGCGTTGCGGACCAGTGCCAGGCTGTCCGACAGCGTTGCAGTGCGTTTCGCGGTGCTCACCCACGACCTGGGAAAGGCCACCACGCCCGGGTGGATGCTGCCGGCACACCGCGGCCACGAGGACAGATCCGTCGGACTGCTCAAGGAATTCTGCGAGCGATTCCCGGTGCCGCGTCGATTCCGCGAACTGGCCGTCGCAGTCGCACGTCATCACGGCAAGGTCCATCGGGCCATGGAACTCAGGCCGGCGACCATCTACAAGTTGATCGAAGCCGTGGACGCCTTGCGCAGGCCACAGCGATTCGAAGAATTTCTCCTGGGCTGCGAAGCCGATGCCCGGGGCCGCCTGGGACTCGAGGACCGATCCTACCCTCAGGCTGACATCCTGCGGTCCGCACTGGCCGCCGCCCGCGGGGTCCGTACCGAAGATGCGGGAGGCAGCGCCAGCGGCCCCGCGCTCGGTCAGCGATTGCGCCAGCTCCGCATTCAGGCGATACGCGACGCCCTCCGCCATCGCGGGACGGCATCATTGGGCTCGAAACAATG
>VYEH01000235.1:2953-3183 GCA_009843005.1 Pseudomonadota bacterium
CCCCGATGTCGATGCCCAGTTGGGTGACGCCGGGATTTCCTCGGTGGATGCGGTTGCGTTTTTCAAGGAAGTCAACGAGGCGTTCAACCTTTCGCTGCAAGCCGAAGACTGCCTGCAGTTCAAAACCCTGGGAACGCTTGCGGCATACATCGATGACAACGCCGGTTGAATGCTTCCGGCCGGTCGGGGACAACCTGACCGATCAGCCCTGACAGCCAGTTAACGGGACC
>VYEH01000040.1 GCA_009843005.1 Pseudomonadota bacterium
CAGTTTCTGGCGGTATTCCCGTCCAGCCCGCTGGCCGACAATGCCCAGTACTGGCTTGCGGAAACGTACTACGTGCAACGGCAGTACATGGCGGCGTTGCCGGCGTTTCAACTGGTCGTAGACGAATATCCCGGCTCCAGCAAACTCCCGGACGCTCTGCTGAAGATTGGGTTTTGCAACTACGAACTGCAACAGTGGGGTGCCGCCCGGGAGGCCTTGCAACGGGTCATTCGGGAGTTTCCCGCCACCACTGCGGCACGATTGGCGACCCAGCGGCTTGCGCCCATCGTGCAGGAGCAGGGTTGAATGTGGCCGTGGAGTCCGCCGGCCTGACACCGGCCGAGGATCGGCTGCGCCTCACGGAAATTTTCTACTCGATCCAGGGGGAAGCTCAGTTCAGCGGCTGGCCCACGGTCTTCGTTCGCCTGACCGGGTGTCCGCTGCGTTGCAACTATTGCGATACCGCCTATGCCTTTACGGGCGGCGAATGGCGTAGCATCGACAGTATCGTCGCTGAAGTCGCAAGCTTTCCCACATCTTACGTATGCGTAACCGGTGGTGAACCCCTGGCGCAGCGCCGCTGCCCGGACCTGCTGACCCTGCTCTGCGACCGCGGCTGGCGGGTCGCCCTGGAAACCAGCGGTGCTATGGACATCAGCGTCGTCGACCCGAGAGTACACCGCGTTGTCGACGTCAAGACGCCGGGCTCCGGCGAAGTCGACCGCAATCGCTGGGAAGATCTGTCGCTCCTGAACGAGAAGGATTCCGTCAAGCTGGTGATCTGCGACCGCGCGGACTACGACTGGGCCAGGCGAGCCCTCGAGGATCGGATCAAGGTCGACTGTCAGGTTTTTTTCTCACCGAGTCATGAGGAATTGCCGCCGGGCGAATTGGCGGACTGGATCCTGGAGGACCGTTTGCCGGTGCGGATGCAGGTTCAGCTCCACAAGGTCCTGTGGGGCGATGTGCCCGGCCGCTGAGTCCTCCGGCACGGGCTTCGGTGGAACATGCACGCCAGTACCAGCGGTTCTGCCGGGATTTCGACAAGAGGCGACCTGGCCGTCGTGCTGCTCTCCGGCGGCCTGGACTCGGCCACGCTGCTCGCCATCGCCCGGCAGGAAGGCTACGTTTGCCATGCGCTGAGCTTCGACTACGGCCAGACCCACAGCGCCGAGCTTGCCGCCGCGCGGCGGGTCGCTGCCCATTGCGACGTGCGACACAGAATTCTGACCATTCCCATCGGCAGTCTGGGCGGTTCGGCGTTGACGGATCCTTCCATCCCCGTACCGGACCAGGGAGGGGAGGGTATTCCGGTCACCTACGTGCCGGCCCGCAATACCGTGTTTCTGGCGCTGGCGCTCGCCTGGGCGGAGGTTCTCAAGGCGCGCGCCGTCTTCATCGGTGTCAACGCTCTGGACTACTCCGGATATCCGGATTGCCGACCGGAGTTCGTTGCAGCCTTTCAGGAACTGGCCAATCTGGCTACAAGACAGGCCGTGGAGGGGGCGCCCGTGGAAATCCATGCGCCGCTGGTGAA
Organism: Pseudomonadota bacterium; assembly: GCA_009843005.1. Taxonomy (GTDB): domain Bacteria; phylum Pseudomonadota; class Gammaproteobacteria; order Steroidobacterales; family Rariloculaceae; genus UBA6522. The sequence continues at coordinate 1,538 of VYEH01000040.1, forward strand.
CATGACCAAGGCCGAGATCATCAAGCGCGGAACCGAACTCGGTGTCGACTACTCGAATACGGTGTCCTGCTACCGGGCCGACTCGGCGGGCAGGGCTTGCGCGCGCTGCGATGCCTGCCGGTTTCGAGCGCAAGGATTCAGCCAGGCGGGGGTTATGGATCCGACCCATTATCGGGCATGAAATGCTGTGCGGCCGAATTCGGGTTGTTCTTGCGCCGCCATCCGGTATCATCCGTTCGCCACGGCAGCAGGTTACGCACCGCGGTCCCAATCGTGTGTTCGGGGGTATAGCTCAGGTGGTAGAGCATCGGCCTTTTAAGCCGCTGGTCCTAGGTTCGAGTCCTAGTGCCCCCACCATTTACACAGGCTACGGAAGTCGATAGTCGATCCCGTGGCGGCCAAGGACCATATGCCCGAATTCAAGCCACTGGTCCTCGGGTTCCCAGACGGCAGCCACTGCCTCGTAGGCCTCCTCCGGCGCCACGCCCTGGTGAACGGTACGGTACAGGAACGTAAACAGCGACGCCCGGTAGTTCAGCATGCAATGGACCAGGACCCGGTCGTGGCTCGATTGATTCAGGATGCCGCTGAAGAATTGGAAGTCTTCGTACGTGGGTGCGCGCCAGTCCACGGGGATATTCACATAGGATGCGCCGCCCTCGGTGACGAGTCTTCCCTCATCCGGAATCGAGTTCGGACTGGTGGGTGTCGCAAGATTGATCACCAGGTCGAATCCCTGATCAGGCAGGGCGAGAAGTTGCTCGCTGTCGGGTTGTCCCGAGGTATGCAGCCGGTCGCTGGCGACTACATAGTTCAGTAGGTCAGCTTCCTGTTGCGCAACGCTTGCGGAACTGAAACCGGCGGCGGCAAGCACCATTGAACACGCGGCCGCATGGACCCATCGTTTTCGCATCTGCTTCTCCGGGGAAATGGTTGCCCGTATCGCGCCATTATTTGCGTAATGACGGGGCTTCTCAAGTCTCGGATGCCCGAGTACGTTCATCAAACCGCCTATCATGCGCCCACTGCGGCGAGTGCCGCTTTATCGAGGAATGGAGGGTTGTCGCAGGAAGTCGTCTTGACGGCACTGGACTCGCGTAACGGCAATCTGCTCTGGGAATTCCAGACCGGCGCCGGGATGAACGCGCCGGTGAGCGCCTTCGAATACAACGGCCACCAGCACATCGTCGCCTATTCCGCCGGGAACATGTTTGCCGGTTCCCGGCGGGGCGACAGCGTCTGGCTGTTTTCCCCTGAAGGGACGCTGGATGAAGAGCCTGCCGATTCGCCAGCGGATCAGAACTGGCAAAGTACACTGGAGACATGGGCGGGCAAGCGGTTAAACTCTTGCCTGATCGCGGGCGTGGCCCGTGAACGAAAGCTCCGGGTATCGGCCGGTCAGCATTCAAGCAGGGAGTACCAAGTTAATGGCCATCAGACAACTATCGATCGTCGCATTGAGCCTTGTGGGGACCGCAGGGGGCACCATCGGCCTGGCCGAGCCCGTAACCTACGTCATTGATCCCAGCCACACTTTCCCGGCTTTCGAGGCCGATCACTGGGGCGGGCTTTCCGTCTGGAGGGGCAAGATCAATCGGTCTTCGGGCACAGTGGTGCTCGACAAGGAGGCCGGGACCGGGTCCGTCGAAGTCGAGATGGACATGGCGTCCATCGATTTCGGCCACGACGCCATGAACGAGAGAACGCTGGTGGACATCATCCATGTGGATCAGTTCCCCACGGCGACATACACGGGCACGCTCGTTGATTTCCAGGACGGCGCGCCGACCGCGGTCGAGGGTACCCTGACGCTTCACGGCGTCAGCCAGCCGGTCAATCTCCAGGTCAACAAGTTCCAGTGCCAGCCCCATTTCAGGCACATGCGGGAAGTCTGCGGCGCCGATGCATCGGTCACCATCAACCGGGCGGACTTCGGCATCGACTACGATCTGAACAATGGCTTCTTCCCGGAAGTCCACCTGCTGATCACAATCGAAGCGCAGATCCCGCCTGAGGAGTAGTCCGTCAGAGGGGCAGGGGCGGCGCGTCAGGTCATGCAACGAACCCTGATCCTGATCGGTCTTGCGTTGCTCGTCATCGGCCTGGCGTGGCCCTGGCTGGGCAAGCTCCCGCTGGGCCGTCTGCCCGGGGATATCGTCATCGACCGGCCTTCATTCAAGCTGTACCTGCCGATAACCACGATGATCCTCGTCAGCGCGCTGCTGTCGTTGCTCATGTGGCTGTTTCGCCGCTGACGGGCTGATTCCCCAGACCCGGGTCGCGGCCCGTGAGCGCCGTGACCTCAGCCTCCCGGCATCTGTTCGCCGTGCCCGACGCCGGGTGTGCAGCCATAGGTTCCCATAGGCAGCGTGGTGCGCATGAGAATGCGTGAACCGGCTAGCGTACCGTTGTGGAATTCCGGATCGGTTGCCGTCCAGGTCACTTCAAGATCGCCGTTGTCCGGATTGATATGAAAACGCTCGGTAAGTTCGAGGTCCATGGTTCGGACGAAGTCCGATCTGAGCAGACCTTCGTTGAACAGCGCCGTGTGAACGATGAGGTCGCCGTCCTCGAAACGGCCGATCGAGTGGCCCATCGTCGTTCGGGGGGCGTCTGCCGGGTGTGCTTCCATGTTCATGTGGATGATGCGTTCGGTGTCCATGAATTCGTGGCGGATGATGATTCGATCGCCTTCATCGCTTATTTCGGTGGGCAGACCCGGCTGGGACCAGGCGCGAATCGGACTGACGGGGCTGCACTGATAGACCGGATTGGCTCTGAGCGGATCATTGGCAGCATGGGCCGCCGCTCCGGCGTCGGTATAGGAATCCATGGGGTCCGGATCGACGCCGGCCCCGGGGAAGGCCTTTCGGAACCAGGTGCCGAAAATGGAACCTGTGTCGTCCGGTTCCCATGGCGCGGCAAACAGGCTCTGGCCGCCGCTGGTTCGCAGCGTGAGAACGGTTCCGTCGGCCAGGTAGCCGGTTGCGAATTCACATCCCAGCGGATCGCGCCTGGCCTGGAATCCTTCAATGCGTATCGGGTCTCCGACCCTGAGCGCATCCGCACCGATTCCCTTGATTCGCAGCTGCGAACTGGCCTGCATTTCGCACCACCGACCGACAGTCTCACCCGATTCGCCGGTGGTCTCTACGTGCACGAAGGAATGGGGATTGACGTATTCGAATTCGGTAATAGTCCCCTGTACAAGTACGGGCCGGTCGCGATAGTAGTGCGTATCGAAGCCGTGATGGGCGAGCGCCGCCGGAGCGGGCGCCAGCAATGACATCATCGCTGGAATCGCAACTTGGCAAATTCGGGATTGGAAACGGCGGTCCATGGCATCGGGTCCTTGTAATAGAATGAGCGAGTATATCGCCCAATTGGGCAACTGGATCAAGGCATGAATGACGACCCGGCGCCGGCGTCCCGCACCGACCTGACAGCTGCGGAGGGCGGCGGCGATTCCACCACTGACCTGGAGGAGCAAGTACGGCGGCTGGAAGCCGAACTGCTCCGCTGCCGCAATGCGTTGAAAAAGATTCGGGACCGGAGTTTCGAACAGGCGAATTCGCCCCGGCTGATCGACCAGCTCTGGCACTTCGTGCGCTGGTCCAAGTCGGTGGCCCGTGAGGCGTTGGAGGGTTCCCGCGGAAACGGCCGTCGAGGTTCGCGGAGAACGTAGCGGGTGACGGTGGCCGGTACAGGAGATTCGTTTGCCCGTCCCGGGGATATCCTGAACACCGCATTGAGGTGGCGGGAAGAGGGCAGGGAGGTGGCGCTGGCCACGGTGGTCAGCACGTGGGGGTCCTCTCCGCGTCCGGTGGGCAGCCACTTGGTCATCGATGCCGATGGGTCCTTCGAGGGGTCCGTATCCGGCGGTTGCGTCGAGGGCGCCGTGATCCGAGCCGCGCGACATGTCATTGCAACCGGCGAGCGGCAGATGCTGGAGTTCGGCGTGACCGACGATGAGGCCTGGGAAGTCGGTCTGGCCTGTGGCGGACAGATCGAAGTATTGGTAGTGCGCGTCGAGTGAATGGCACTCTGCTACGGGTCTTGAGCGAATCGCTTTCCCGGTCGCGTGCGGTGGTGCTCGTTCGTCCGATTGAAAGGGGTCCTCCGTTCCTGGTGGATCAATCCGGTGTAACCGCCTTTGGAACCGCCGGCGATGGAGGGCAGCCCACTGTCCCGGATGAATTGCTGGAGTACTGCCGTGGCGCTCTGGCCAGAGACGATGCGCGAGCAGTGGAGGTGGAGCAGGGCCGCTATCTGATACAGACTATTGCCCCTCCGCCACGCCTGATAGTCGTCGGCGCCGTGCATATCGCGCAGAAGCTGATTCCCATGGCGCAACTGGCGGGTTATCGCGTGCTGCTGCTGGACCCCAGGGAGGCGTTTGCGACCGAACAACGGTTCCCCGGCGTGGAAATCAATCACGGCTGGCCCCAGCAGGCGATGCCGTCGCTGGCTCCGGATGCGCGTACTGCCGTGGTCACCCTGAGTCACGACGCCAAGATCGACGAACCGGCGTTGAGGTGCGCACTTCAGTCCGACGCCTTCTACATCGGCGCGCTGGGCAGCCGCAAGAACCACGCCAAGCGATTGCAGCGCCTCGCGGCGCTGGGGTTTGACGAGGAGGCATTGGCGCGGATATGCGGTCCCGTCGGACTGCCCCTGGGCGGCCGATCCCCGGCAGAGATCGCAGTGGCGATCCTCGCGCAGCTGACCCAATCCCGCTACTCCCGAGGCGTGGATTCGCGATGATCTGGCCGAACCTGATCATGCCTGTTCCAGCAAGTGAAGTCCCGCCGACAGCTCGGGCTTGACTACGGGTCCAGCGATCCCAGGTACGCGGCTATCGCCACCATGTCTTCGTCGGTGAGGTTCATGACCGTCGCCGTCATCAGCGGCGCCAGGCTGCCGGCCCTGTCGCCGTTCTTGAAGTCGTTCAGCTGGCGCACGGTGTACAGGGGAGAAACTCCGGCCAGCCGGGGCACGTCCCCCAGTCCCTTCAGATCCACGCCGTGACAGATGAAGCACTGGATCGTTCGCCCGCCGGCGCCCGTGGTCACGAGGTCTTCGCCGCGCGCCAGGCTGCCCACCGGTGCGTAAACGGTGAAACCGGAGTAGGGGTGTCGAGCGGTAGCCAGCTCCCGGTCCTGTGGAACTTCAATGATCCGGTTGTCAATGGGCTCCGTGCCGCCGTCGGGATGCAGGTGCCTCATGCGCCCGTCGCCGATATAGGTTCTCGGCACGATATCCGCCTCGATCACCTCGTCGATCCAGTCGATGACTTCGAGTCCGGCAAACCATTCTGCCGCGATGCGCGTCTGTTCCTCGGAGACATCGAACAGATTCATCCAGTTCCGATCCTTCCTCGCGCCGCTCTTGAAGTCGGCCATCTGCGCTTCGATGTACGCCACCGTCAACCCGGCGAGGTGGGATGATTCGGGGTGACCCGCACCGGTAAAGCCGTGGCACGCGCCACAGGCCCTGACATCGGGTCCTGCGCCGTGCAGGACAACTTCAGGTACGGGGGCGTAATGATCGTCCGGAAACCAGTCGGGCGGGTTCCAGTGATCGTCGATCTGTTCCTGGCTTCTCTGCAGCGAACTGCCGGGCACGGAACGCGGCGCCTGCAGGTCGATGTCAAGATCCCGCTGCGGCAGCAGCGATTCGTCCAGGACCTGGTATGCCCACTCCACGGCGGCCCGAGCGGGTAGAGACGTGCTCATCATCACGATTCCGGCCAGCACGCAAAGGCTCAATCTAGGCATCCATTCTCTCCAGGAGCACGAAATCCAGGTGCCGACCAAGATAACCAAAATCGGCTGTATCGTCACTGCCCGCACGTTAACATGAAGTCACACTTGTGACATTCCGCAGCAGACGGGGCTATGTTATCGTCAAATCGCCTCACGCGGATGCGATGGCAAGGCGGGAGGAGGTACTTTGGTGGGTCTTGATCGGAAGCGTATGCATATGCGAGCACATCTCAAACTCGGATGGTCAGCGGTTGCCAGCCTGTTCTTCGCAATGTCGCTGGCGCAGGCTCATCACGGCGACGCCGGCCGTTATACCGAAACCGTCAAGACGGTGACGGGTTCGGTCGTCGAATTCCAGTTCATCAACCCACACTCGATGCTGATCATCGCGGTTGAGGACGAAAACGGCGATATCGTCGAGTGGTATGGCGAGTTGGGTCCGCCCAACAGCCTTCAGAACAGGTGGGGCTGGGACAAGGACACCTTCCAGGTGGGGGATGTCCTTACGATGACCGGGCGCTCACTGAAGAACGGCGGCCCGTACATGACGTTGTCGGAGTTGTCCCGACTGCAGGATGCCGAAGGCAACGAGATCTATGTGGGCAACTGATCGCCGCGAGGCAGGCTCTCGAATCGTTCGGCAGCGCCGGCTGCCATGGCTGTTTGCGGTGTTGTGCGCCGGGCAGGCGTTGGCCCAGTCGTCCGCGACCTATATCAAGGCCTCCAATCCCGGCGTGGACGACCAGTTCGGCGGCAGCGCCGTGCTGCTGGGGGTGTCGCTGGCGCTCAGCGGCGATGGCGAAACGCTGGCGGTGGGCGCGCGAATGGAAGACAGCGCCGCAACTGGCATCGACGGTGACCAGCAGGACAATTCCATGCGCAACGCCGGCGCCGCCTACGTCTTCGGGCTCACGGCGGATGGCTCATGGGAACAGCAAGCCTATCTCAAGGCGTCCAATTCCGGAGCCGCCGATCAATTCGGCTTTGCGGTCGCGATCAGCGACGACGGCGACACCGTGGCGGTTTCGGCCAACCTGGAGGACAGTGCAGCTACCGGCGTCAATGGCGATCAGCATGACGATTCCATGGAGAACTCCGGCGCGGTGTACGTGTACCGCCGCGGTGACGAAGGGTGGCGTCAGGAAGCCTATCTGAAGGCATCCAATACCGGCGAACCCGAAGACGGCGACGGCTTCGGCTACGTGCTGGGGCTCAGCGCCGACGGCAACACCCTGGCCGTGGGCGCCACGGGCGAAGACGGGTCGGGCACCGGGGTGAACGGTGACGATTCGGACAATTCGGCTCGAGGTGCGGGCGCTGTCTATGTTTTCGAAAGAGACGGCGATGAGTGGTCCCAACAGGCGTACCTCAAGGCATCGAATACGGACGCGACCGACCTGTTCGGTATCTCGCTGGCGATCAGCGACGACGGCGAGACGCTGGTGATCAGCGCTCTGGACGAAGACGGATCGACGCAGGGCATTAACGGCCCGGATGACAACGGGTCCAGGGGATCGGGAGCGGTCTATGTGTTTGCCCGCGATGAGGGGCAGTGGGTTCAGCAGGCGTACCTCAAGTCCTCCAATTCAGGACGCAACGACGCGTTTTCCATGGTGGCGTTGAGCGGCGACGGCAATACCCTCGGTGTGTCGGCCTTCGATGAAGACAGCAGCGACACCGGGGTGGGGGCGGATCAGAACGACGATACGTCCGAGGATTCCGGCGCCGTATATGTATTCTCGCGCGCTGGCGGTCATTGGTCGCAGACGGCCTACATCAAGCCATCCAACACCAGTCCGTTCGATCAGTTCGGAACCCGAATGTTCTTCAATCGTGACGGCAGTGTCCTGGCCGTGGGTGTTCCCCTGGAAGACGGAAGCGCCAGCGGAGTGAACGGTGTTCAGGACGATCTGGCTGACGAGGCCGGGGCGGTCTACCTTTTCCGCCGTACCGGGGACGAGTGGCGCCAGGCGGCCTATCTCAAGGCTCCCGCTTCAGAGATCTACGACGAATACGGAGCCAATGTGGCGCTCGACGACTCGGGCGAAACGGTGGCGGTGGGCGTGCGGCTCGAAGACAGTGGATCGAGCGGCGTCGATGGCGATCAGTCGGACAATTCGGTTCGGGATGCGGGCGCCGTATTCGTGCATCGCCTGCCGTTGAACTGATCGCAGCACACCCGGTAAGCACATGAAGTTGAGCCTGGCTGCGCGACTGTTGATACGCGATTGGCGTGGCGGCGAGACGCCGGTGCTTTTGACTGCGCTGGTCGTGGCCGTCGGGGCCATGGCCGCCGTGGGATTCTTTACCGATCGTGTGGCGCAGGCCGTGCGGCAGGAGGCCGGCGAGGTGCTTGCCGCCGATCTTCGCATCGAGTCCAACTACCCTCTGCCCGCTGACTACCCCGAAGCCGCAAGTGCGGAAGGATTGGCGACTGCCGAGGTCGTTCAGTTCCGTAGCGTGCTGATTGCCAACGGCGCCAGCTCCCTGTCAGACATTCGATGGGTGTCCGACGGATATCCGCTGCGCGGTGAGGTTCGCATCGCCGATGCGCTGGCCGGGGACCCGCGGGCCGCATCCGGAGTGCCGGGGCGAGGCGAGGCCTGGGTCGAGCCTGCGCTGTTGGCGCGATTGGGTCTCGATGTCGGCGACACTCTGCAGATCGGCGAACTTGACGCGCGGGTGGCACAAACTCTCGAGTTTCGCCCCGATGAAGGCTGGCGGTTGATGGAACTGGCCCCCACCGTTTTGCTCAACGTCGCGGACGTTGAGGCATCGGGGCTGATTCAGCCGGGCAGCGTGGTCGAGTACGAATGGTTGTTTGCCGGCAACGAGCGGCAGGTACAGAACTTCCGGACACTTCTGCAAGGCATGATGGGCCCGGAAGAGGAACTGGACGACATCCGCGATGCCCGCCCCGAAGTGCGTTCCTCCATCGAGCGCGCCGAGCGATTCCTGATGCTGTCGGCCCTGGTGAGCGTACTGCTGGGCGGGGTGGCCGTGGCGATGGCGAGCCGACGATTCCTGGCTCGTCATCTCGACGGTGTCGCGCTGATGAAGTGCGTGGGCGCACAGCACCGTGACGTGTTGCGGCTCACGCTGACACAATTGCTGTCGCTCGCCCTTGTTGCAGGCATCGTGGGTACGCTGCTGGGTTTCGTCACGCAGCACGGATTGGTATTGTTGCTGGACGATCTTGTAGAGGCTCAATTGCCCGCACCGGGGCTCGACGGATTCCTCATCGGCCCGGTGACGGCCCTGACCATCGCGCTGGGGTTCGCGCTGCCGCCGTTGCTGCAGTTGCGCAAGGTGCCCCCCGCACGGGTATTACGGCGCGATCTGCAGCCGCCGCCGCTGGGGTATACCGCTGTTTACGGAACGGCCGCGGTCACTGTCACGGCGATGTTGTACTGGCTGTTCCGGGATCTGGAACTCATCGGTTACCTGTTGGCCGGCGCAGTGGGGACGTTTGCGGCCCTGTACCTGTCCGGGCACGTCATGGTTCGCGGTTTGCAGCGGGTACGCGGCAAAGTGGGCATTGCGTGGCGATATGGCATTGCCAATGTCGCGCGCCGCGGCCGCGAAAGTAGCGTGCAGGTGGTCGCCTTCGGAATCGGCATCATGGTCCTGCTGTTGCTGACTCTTGTGCGTACCGAGCTCATGTCCCAGTGGCAGACGACATTGCCGGAAACCGCCGCCAATCACTTTCTGATCAACATCCAGCCCGATGAACGCAGCGAAGTCGTAGACGTTCTCGCTGACCATGGGGTGGAAGCGCCTCAGTTCGCGCCGCTGGTGCGTGCGCGAATCAGTCATGTCAATGGCGTACCGCTCAACGAATACGAGTTTCGAGATCGCCGGACCGACCGCGAGTTGCGGCATGACCTGAACATCACCTGGGACGCAACGCTCGGTCCCGACAACGAGATCGCGGCCGGGCAGTGGTGGCAGGAGAATGATCCCGAGCCGCAGCTATCCATAGCCGCTGAAGAATTGCTGGACTTCGGCCTGGCGCTCGGCGACGAACTCACCTTCGCCATAGCCGGGCAGAGCGCCACGGTTCGTATCAGCAGTACCCGGAACATAAACTGGGATTCCTTCCGGCCGAACTTCTTCATGGTCGTGAATCCGGGCGTGCTGGACGCGTTTGCCCACACGTACATCACGAGCTTTTATCTGGAACGGGCGCAGCGTACCGCCATGCTCGACCTGGTGACCAGGCTGCCCGGCGTATCCGTCATCGATATCGATGCAGTGCTGGACCAGGTCAGGCGGGCCATGGATCGTGCTGCATCAGCGGTGCAGTACGTCTTCCTGTTTACCTTCGCCGCGGGCATCGTGGTATTGCTCGCTGCGATTCAGGCAACCCGCGACGAGCGCATGTACGAGAGCGCCGTATTGCGAACTCTGGGGGCGGGCAAGGGCGTCGTGCTTCAGGGCATCGCCGCGGAGTTCACCGCGATCGGCGTGCTGGCAGGCACATTGGCGGCTGCCGGCGCGGGACTCATCGGCTACTTTGTCGCCAGCGAGCTCTTTGAACTTGAGTACCTGCCCGGACCGATGCTGGTAGTCGCCGGGCTCGTGGCCGGCGCCGTGGTCGTCGGCGTCAGCGGGACGCTTGCCGCACGGTCCGTCGTGAGGGAGCCGCCGGTGTCCACGCTACGGCGAATCTAGTGAAGGCGTCCGCGCACCGGCTGCCTGGGCGAAGACTGCTAGTGCCAGTGGCCGTGCTCCTCCGACCAGACGAGGCCCGGTCCGGGGCTGGCGCTGGGATCGTGGTCGTCGATGTTGGTGAGAAAGACCATGAGCCCGCTGATGAGGAATACGGCCACCACGGCGATCATGATGCGCATGCCGATGGGCGTCTTTTCGACCTTCAGGGCACAGCATTTCTTGTATTTCTGGCCGCTTCCGCAGGGGCAGGGCTGATTTCGTCCGATCTTTGCCATCGTTGGTAGCCTCGCAGCGTGAGTTTTCAGGCGACAATCCCAATATACATCAAGGGATGGTTCAATAGCACACAGGGCCAACAGAGCCATCTCGGGTAGTGTTGACAGGCCCCAGTTTGATGGAGGCATGCGGATGACAGCGACAGCGCCGTTTCGTGCGGACCACGTGGGTAGCTTGCTGAGACCGCCCGTGGTTCACGATGCCCGCCTGAAGTATCACGCCGACCGGGTGGGGCCGGATGGGTACACGTCCCACCCCGAACTACAGGGCATTGAGGACGAAGCTATCGAGAGCGCCGTGAGGATGCAGCAGGATCTGGGCCTCATGGCCGTGACCGATGGCGAGTTTCGTCGGCGGTTCTGGCACTACGACTTCATGGGGGCTTTGACGGGTCTGACCTTGGTGGAGCGGGACAAGGGCATCCAGTTCCACGGAGTCCGGATTCCGCCGATCTTTCCCACCGTTACCGGACGCCTGGATTTCCCGTCGGACCACCCCATGCTGGATCATTTCAGGTACGTTGCCTCGATCGCGGACGTGCAACCGAAAATATCGATTCCGGGTCCGAGTGCATGCCACTTTCGGGTGGCGCCCGAGGACATCGCCCCGGCGGAGTACGCCGATATCGAAGTGTTTTTCGAAGACCTCACCCAAACTTACGCAAAGGCGGTAGATGCCTTCTACCGGGTCGGCTGCCGCTACCTTCAGATGGACGATATCTTCTTCGCTTACCTTTGCGATCCCAGGGAGCGCGAACAGAAGAAGGCGGCAGGCTTCGACCCCGACTGGCTGATCCACCGCTACGCACGGGTGATGCGCGAAGCCATCGCCGATCGTCCATCCGACATGACCATCGCGATGCACCTGTGCCGCGGAAATTTTGTCTCGACCTGGAGCGCGCAGGGCGCCTATGACCCGGCGGCCGATGCTGTCTTCAACGAAACCGGCATCGACATCTATTTCATGGAGTACGACAGTGAACGAGCGGGCGGCCTGGAACCATTACGCCTGCTGCCCAGGGGGAGAAAGCGGGCGCTGCCGGGGTTCATCACCACCAAGAGCCCGGAGCTTGAGTCCCTTGACGATCTGAAGCGGCGCTTCGAACAGGCGTCGCGGTACGCCGATATCGATCAGCTCGGGATCGCGCCCCAGTGCGGGTTCGCCTCCACCGAAGAGGGCAACGCCCTCACGGTGGACGAGCAAAAGCGCAAGCTGGAACTGGTGGTTGCGACGGCCGAGGTCATCTGGGGGGGCGTGGACAGGTAGTTTTCTGGAGCGGCCACACAAGGGAAACCGGCGGTTCGACTCACTTCAGACCGCCGGCCGGTTTTCGAGCCGTTGTGAAACCGGGATCAAGGATCACAAGGCCGAGCCTTCCACTGCCTGGCAGGGTCATTCAATATCAGAACCGAAACGTGTAATAGAACTTCAACGCCAGGTCCGACCCGGTGGATTGGAACCGATTGTCCCGGTCGAAGTCCTCGAAGTTATGGTTCAGAACCACAAACCCCTCGCGTCCGGCCTGGGGCACCCAGTGCAGCCGGGCGTTGATGCCCATGGATTCGCTGATGTCGTCGTATTGCAGGAGCGTCACCAGGGAGAGCCTGGACGAAAACACCATCTCGGCCGAGAACCGAACCAGACGCGTCGTGAAATTGCCATAGGGAAGCGTGACGTCGTTGTACTGGTAGCCAAGATTAGTGACGAAGTGCCTGGAGGGACGCCAGCCAAACGTCGTCGAGACACGCTGTCTTTCGCCACCGTAGAAGTCTCCGGGGCTGTAATTCACCTGAGCCCACACCGGCCGCGAGAAGGGGGTACTGAACTGAAACTCCGCCCCGTCGAACGAATAGTCGCCGGCAGGGATGACCACGCGCTCGTCGCCTCGCCTCCAGACCACGAAGGGCCGGGCCAGCACTTCCCGGGTCGCGCTGAGATAAGCGTGTCCGCGGAACTGCTCGTCGGTATCGAATTCCAGGGCCCGCAGCGTGAGCACCTGAGTCTGGAGTCCGCCCTCGATCAGGTCCATGCGTTCGGCGTCGATACCCCAGTAGGCCGTGCGTATCGGCGCATTCCTAAACCGGTGGATATAGCCGAAATTGGCCGTGTGGTTCCTTATGCCGGATCGATTGACGAAACCCAGAGCGGGATAGAAATTTTCCTCGATGGTCTTGCTTCCCAGGCTCCCCAGGAATCCGGTTCTGTTGGGAGCCCGAACCCGGAACCCGTATGAGCCGTCATCCATGTGGATTCCGTCGGTCCGGGACCGCTGGTACCAGACATCGGCTTCGAGCACTCTGCCACCGGGAAGTTGCGTGTTCGAGTAGCGAAAATCGAGGCCGGCCAGCGAATTGTCCCGATTCGACCGTGGGTCGCCGTCGGTCACGATGACGCCGACTGTCGATTCTTCCAGAACGTTGGCCGTGGCACGGGCGACGAGGATATCGGTGGCTTCCACACCCTCGAACTCATCCTGGCGAATCGCGAGCGCGCCAACGTTCCAGCGACCGATGCGTCCTGCCAGTTTTCCCCCATGGGTCAGGTCCACCGGACGGCCGGCCTGGCTTAAACCGATCCGGCGCGAGAAATACGGTTGTCCGTTCTCGAGGTCGGGACGCGAGAACGTGTAGCCCAGGCCAACCCCGAAATTGCCTATGAATCCGATCTGCCCGAACTGAAAGATGTCGGAATCGCGCAGAAAGAAGTCCCGTTTCTCCGGGAAGAAGAGGTTGAAACGGGTGAACTCCACCTGGCGGTCGTCCACCTCGGTGGCCGAGAAATCGGTGTTCAGAGTCAGCGATGCATTCAGTGACGGCGTGACCTTGTAATAGACGTCCAACGACGGTTCCGCACCGTAGTCCGCGGATTCCGGGTTGAGCGTCCTGTGCCCTTCCAGAACGATGGACGGTACGACATCAAGTCCGCGTCCAAGCTGCAGATTCGTAAATCCCACCGCTTCCCCGGCGATGCTGGGGTTCGTATTGTTGTTTCTGGACACCCAGCCGGACAATTCATTGGTCCGGCCGATATCCCGCGTGAAATTGATGCCCCAGGTGTCGTTGTCCGGGTTGAAGGAGAGCGTCTTGAATGGGATGGCCATTTCCGCCGTCCAGCCGCTGTCATCCTCCGAGGCGGCGGCGCGCCAGATCCCGTTCCAGTCCCAGTTGGTCGCCGTCGTGTTTTCGTAAATGGCCTCCATGCGCACGCCATTCGGATTCACCTGGAATCGATAGCCGTTACGCTTGTCGTTGAAGGTATCGATGATCAACGAAAATATATCGTCGCTCCAGAACTCCTGGCCTTGCCGGAGAACGGTGCCGATTACGTCAAGTGTCTGAGGCATGCGTGCACCCACGTAGAGCGCGTCGCCGTCATGGAAGAACAGGATACGCGTGGGGTCTGTGGGGGCCTGGTACTCGAGTGGTTCTATCTGGTGCAAGTCATCGACGACGGTCGCGTTTTCCCAGACTGCCTCATCCAGTCGTCCGTCGATCACCGGCGCGGCATCGGGCAGGCGACGAATCTGCATGGTTTTCATGGTGGCCCCCGGAGGCTCCTGACCCAGGGACCCGCTGCACAGAACGAAGACGCATAGCGCAAGGGCAAGGGCGCGGTGTGAGCGGTTGGTCAAGTTCGAAGATCCTGCGCTCAGCCTCGTTCCAGAGGGTGTTCAGTCACGTAGCGGGCGGTGCATCTCCCGATTGTGCAACAAGTACCTTCCGGGCGCACGGAGATTGGCCGGCACTTCGGCGGATCCCAGGGGGCGGCACTGCGATTGTGCACGACACTACGTCCAGTACCTTCGAAGCCGAGGGTGACGCCTCCGTGAATTGTGTATAGTTCCCGCGGTTTTTTGCGCAAAGCCGGTCAGGGGAACATGAAACCACCGATTTCGTTGGGCGATGCCCGCTCCTGGCGAATCCTGGGCGTGCTCTTTGCCGGCGTGTTCATGGGCGCCCTGGACATTGCCATCGTAGGTCCTGCGTTACCGGCCCTTCAGGACGAATTCGCCGTGGACAGCCGTGCGCTCTCCTGGGTCTTCAACCTGTACATCCTGTTCAGCCTCCTGGGCGCTCCCCTGATGGCGAAGCTGTCGGACCGATACGGCCGGCGGACCATCTACCTGGCCGATATTGCGTTGTTCGCCGCCGGTTCGGTCCTGGTGGCCATCGCGCCGAGTTTCCCGGTGCTGCTGGCGGGGCGGGCGATCCAGGCATTCGGCGCCGGTGGGCTCTTGCCCGTAGCAAGCGCCGTGATCGGGGATACTTTTCTCCCCGCGCGCCGGGGACCCGCCCTGGGGCTGATCGGAGCCGTTTTCGGACTGGCCTTTCTGGTGGGCCCCTTGTTTGGCGGCGTATTGCTGCAGTTCAGTTGGCGCTGGTTGTTTCTGATCAACCTGCCCGTGGCAGGAATCGTGTTCTGGCAGGCGGCGGCCGTTCTGCCCGGCGACCGGGACCCCGATCGCCGCCCGTTCGACGCGATGGGTACGGGGCTGCTGTTCATCGTGCTTGCGTGCGTGGCGTGGTCGATCAGCGAACTGGATACGACGGCGCTTGCGGGCAGCGTCGCGTCGCCACAGGTGTTGCCTTTCCTAGTAGTCGCCCTGGTTTCGGCCGTGCTGTTCTGGAACGTGGAAACCCGCGCCGAGGATCCCGTCCTGCATCCCGATCTCCTGCGCTCCAGGGAACTGCGACTGGTGGGCTGCATTGCGGCGGGCACGGGCCTGGCGGAAGCAGGCATGGTTTTCCTGCCCGCATTGGCGGTGTCCTCCCTGAGTGTCGAGGACCATACCGCCAGCTTCATGCTGGTGCCGCTCGTGCTGGCGATAATCATCGGCGGGCCCCTTGCCGGCGTGCTGCTGACCCGCAGGGGCGCCAGGCAGGTGATACAGGCGGGCCTGGCTCTGGTGGTATGCGGGTTGCTGGTGTTCGGGTTGCCGGCGCTGACGGTCGAGACGTTTTATCTCGGCGGCGCGCTCGTCGGCCTCGGGCTTTCGGGCCTGCTTGGCGCGCCGCTGCGATACGTGGTCATTCGCG
>VYEH01000143.1 GCA_009843005.1 Pseudomonadota bacterium
CGAAATCTGGGCGACCACTCCCTCGATGGTGAGATCGCCGGCCAAATCCACCTCGAAGGCCGCCTGATTGTTCACCAGACGTCCGTTGCGCATGTAGTCGGGAGAGTCAATGGACCAGGGCGGATTCGAAAACAGCGCAGTGACCAGGTGGTCCTGGTCCGCCATGGTACGCAACGCGTAGTCGAGATTGGCGATCGCGAAGTTGGCGCTCACGGTCGTCATCCCGGCAGCCCGCATCATCCGCATTACGTGGAGGCTGCGCGCCGCCATGCCGACCTCGGTAACCGGGCCCAGGTTGTAGGAGAGAGCCGGGAGGCCGCGCCTGCGGCGCCAGGCGGCCAGGCCGTCCAGGAACGCACTCGCACCGCTGTAGTTGGTCTGTCCTAGGTTGCCGAAGGTCGAAGCTATGGAGGAGAAGAGGACGAAGTAGTCCAGATCACGGTCGGCGGTGGCGTGGTGCAAGTTTAGTGCACCCCCGGCCTTGGGTGCGAACACCCTGTCCAGCGACTCCGGTGACGTGTCGAGGAAGGAGCGGTCCTCCAGGGTTCCGGCAAGATGGAACACACCCCTCAACGGCCGTTGCATCTGCGAGATGCAGCGACGGACATCGGCTTCTTCCCGCACGTCACCTGCAACTATGTCGATTTCGTAGTCCTGATCCATCTTCGACAGGGTGGTCTTCTGCCGAATCCATTCAATATTCCGGCCTCTGTCCGGATCCCGGTCCATCAGGGTCAGGTGCCGTGCCCCGACAGCGATCAGGTATGGGACGAAGCGGAGGCCGAAGCCGCCCAGGCCGCCCGTCACCAGGTAGGTTGCGTCTGGATCGAGGAAGGGCCGCGCGTCGGCGATCCCGAAGCCGCGATCCGTGCCGGCCGGCGGCGCAGCGAGCACCAGCTTCCCCTGGTGCTGGCCGGTCGTCATGAGGCGGAGCGCATCGGCGTAGTCCCGGTACGGGAACGTGGTGAGCGCCGGCGGGGACACTGCACCCTCAGCGATGAGGTCCAGGCAGGCCTGGGAGAGGATGTGCGACAGCACCGGGTCTTCCAGCATGAGGCGGTCGACATCGATCGCGGCAAAGCGGAGATTCTTGCGGAACACGCGCATGCTCAGCGAGTTGTCGGTATAGATGTCGACCTTGCCGATCTCGCAGTGCCAGCCGGACGGGCGCAGGGCCTTGAGGCAGAGCGCGATGTGGTGGCCGGCGAGGGAATTCAGTACCACGTTGACGCCCTCGCCGCCGGTAGCCTCCATCAGATCATCGTACCACTGGTGGCTGTGCGAGTCGTAAGCGCCGCGCACCCCCATCGCCAAAAGCTGACTCCGTTTGCTTTCGTTGCCCGCCGTGGCATAGATCTCGGCGCCGGTGTGCTTTGCCAGGGCGATGGCGGCTTGTCCGACCCCGCCCATCGCCGAATGGATGAGAACCCGCTGTCCCTTCCTCAGGCGGGCCAGATGGATCAGCGAGTAGTACGCGGTCACGTAGACGGACAACGTGGACGCGGCTTCTTCTAGGCTGATCCGGGGCGGCTTCAGGAAGGCGAGGTGCTCGTTGACCACAACCCGATTGCCGATGCAGCCGCCCGTGGTAACCGCCACCTTGTCGCCGACCTGCAGGCGTTTCACGCCTTCGCCGACGCGGCGAACGATTCCGCTGCCCTCAATGCCCACCTCCCGTCCGAGCGCGGAGCTCTCATAGGCCATTGCCGGGAGTAGTCCAAGCGTGACCATTACGTCGCGGAAATTCAGCGCGGCAGCGGCTAGCTCGATCTCTACGTCGTCCTGGCCCAATCGGGGCAGTTCACAGGTCGTTATCTGCAGCCCGCTGACCTGGCCGGGGTTGTCCAGGCGAAGTCGGTAGGGCGGATCTTCGTCTTTGGGAACAAGCGGAGCGCGGTCCCGCACACTGAGGACCCGTGGAACCCAAGGGCGTCCCCGCCTGATCGCCAATTCACGTTCGCGCAGGTCGCTTCGGTCGAGCCGGACCAGGGCTGCCAGGTCGTCCTTCTCCTCGACGTCCACGAGTTGAAAATCGATTTGGGTGTCCTCGGCAAGCAGCTCGAGAGCCATGCTGCGGACCGCTCCCCAGAGCGCGCTTCCACGTGGGTTGTCCACATCGCAGGCCGCACCGCACGTCACGATGGTGAGGCGACAGTCGCGGGTCGCGTTCTCTAGGCGGAAGGGTGCGGTGGCTTGGAGAAAAGCGACGAGTTGCCATACTGCCCGCTGCCCCGTTGGATCCGTCGGATCCGGACCGCAGAAGATGTCGATCGCGTCGAGGTCGGCCGCTGCGGGCCACTCCTCCAGCGATATGAAATCGCCGGCTTCGTAGCTCTGCCAGGGGACCTGGAAAACATCGGGCGAATCGAGCAGGGTCGTCCAGTCCGTGGCCCAGCCGTCCGGCTCGCCGATGACCCACCGCGGCCGTGAAGCTTCGGTCGTGTCGCTTGGGTCGGCATAGCGCCGCGGCGCCTGCAGGAGCGTTGTGCGCTTCCCCGCGTGCAGTTGCGTCCAACCCTCGCCCGGTTCAATCACGTCACCATCGGCGTGGCAGACGAGCGCGAGCCCGCCCGCGACGGTCAGTCGATGGAGGAGAGCCCACTGATCCGGCCCGTAGGCCGCCGCTTCCGAATGCAGGAAGAGGATTTCGGCTGCGGCCGGCCGCAGCAGACCGGAAGCCATATCCAGATCCTGTGTTTGCTCAGACATCGGATCGAGCGGCGCAAAGCGAATCGCGGCCTCTTGATGATTGCAGGCCTCGTAGTGGGCCCGCGTTCGCTCTTCGTCGGCGCCCAGAAGCCAGAATTCGCTCTGGCACCCCGGTCCGGAGAAATACTCAACACATTTGTCTAGTGTTGTATGGTCGGGCTCCCGTTCGCCGGCGACCTCGATCACATGGCAGGCGTACCGATGGCCGAGGCCCCCTTGCTCGAACGCTGCAATCAGTGCCGACGGGTCGACCTCGTCATCCACGATCACTTCGCCGATTGGTGGCCTGGTGGGCACGAACTTGGGCTGCCACTGGATGAGGTGTTTGCTGTCCGGGACATCGCTCCACCGGGGGTTGCTGTTGAAGGAGTGGTATTCGCCGATGTGGGCGATCAGGTGTCCCGTGGCTTTGTCGTAGAAGGTCAGGCGCCCGATGTATAGTTCGCCCAGAGGATTGGTATA
>VYEH01000382.1:0-3342 GCA_009843005.1 Pseudomonadota bacterium
CTCGAGGGATGCGACTCTGCCACCGCAACGATCGGCAAGTTCAGCGGCTGCGTTCTCGACGACATCGCAGACGGCCACTATCCGTGCGTCATCGTTACCGGCGACGTTTTGTGCGTGTATCCGGCCGATGCGTCCCGCACCGATGATCGCGACACCGATCATCGGACGGTCCCGCCTTGTCCAGCAACCGCCGCTTGCCGCATCGCTCGAAGCCTTCCGCCAACCGTTCGCCCAATTATCCGCCAGGACCGCCTGCCGCGCCAGATTCGGCCCGCTGTGGCGACTTGTCCAGAGTGCACTTAAAATATTTTTTCAAAACCTTTGAAAGCAGAAAAAGATTTTCTATATACTTGTTTGCAGAATTTTCGTCCGGCAAGTAATCAGGGGGAAAGTATGGTATCCAGCATCCATAAGGTCCGCATATTCAGGCGTATGACGCCGTCAAATCGCAGGCAGAAGTTCCAGCAACTCCTGTCCGTACTGGCTGTTGGAGCCGCGCTGCTTGCTTCTTCGCATTCGGCACTCGCCCAAAGTGTCACCGGTGAAATCACCGATCCCGGAAGATCCGTCGCGTTCCCCGGCGCTATCGTGAGAATCGAGGGCCTTGCGGGCTCGACAACGTCGGATGAGCGTGGCCGCTTCCGATTGGGAAACGTTCCCGCGGGCACACACACACCGGTCGTGTCGTACGTCGGTACCGATGACACGAGCATTTTAATTCAGGTGCCTGAAGAGGGCGTCGATCTCGGTGACGTTGTCATTGGCGCCACCGAACAGGCGGCACTCGAAGAGGTCATCGTAGTCGGGCAGGCGGCCGCGTTCGCCAGTGCGCTCAACCAGGAACGCGCCGCCAACAATCTGGTCTCCGTGCTCGATACGGATGCCATCGGCCAGTTCCCCGACCAGAACGTCGCTGAATCGCTGCGCCGCCTCACCGGCGTCAGTGTGGAAAACGATCAGGGCGAGGGACGCTATGTGGTCATTCGAGGCATGGACCCGGACCTGAATTCGACCTCCATCAACGGCGTGCGGGCGACCGCCGCCGAACCCAGGAGGGCGCTCCAGCTCGATGTGATCCCGACCGACCTGCTGGACGGCCTGGAAGTCCACAAGACCCTGACCCCGGACATGGACGCAGACGCGATTGGCGGTTCGATCAACGTAAAGACGTTGAGCGCGTTCAGCCGAAAGGGTCCGTATGCTAAAGCACGCGCCGAAAGCAGCTACAACGAACTCCGGGAGGACTGGAGCCCGAAGATGTCTTTCGCCGGGAGCAACATTTTCGAAATGGACGGTGGCCGTCGACTGGGAGTGGCAGGCGCGCTCAGCTGGCACGACCGGAACATCCAGGCGGACAACAACGAAGCTGACGATTGGGCCGAAGGGGACAACGGAAACTATTTCCTGGAGGAATTCCAGCCAAGACTCTATACCGTCGAACGCGAGCGCCTTGGCGGCGCCCTCAATTTCGATCTCGACGTTTCGGACGCCACGACCTTGCACCTGTACACGTTGTACAGCCGATTCACCGATACCGAGTTGCGCAACAGAACGACATTCGGGCTGGGCGGACTGGATGAGGACACGCTGACTGCGACAACGGCCGACTACTCCGAAGTGGAGATCGAGCGCGACACCAAGGGCCGCGACATGCAGGGCCAGATTGCCGAGAACAGGTCCATTTCACTCGGGTCCGAGACGCAACTGGACTCCTGGCTGGTGGAAACGAACCTGGGCTACTCCTACGCGCGAGAGCGAACGCCCGACCAGGTCAGCGGCACATGGGTGGCCGAGTTCGAGAGCGGTGACGGGCCCATCGCGGACGGCCAGCCCGTGCTCACCCTCGATCGCAGCAACCCCGAGATTCCGTTGGTCAGATCGAATTTTCTTGCGGCGCTTCAGGATGCCTCCCTGTACGAACTGGATGAAATTGAGCACTTTCGCGAGAGAAACGAGGATACGCAGGTTTCCCTGCGCCTGGACGCCACCAGGGACACCGGGTTCGGCAGCCTGAAGTTCGGCGCCAAGGCCCGGTGGCGTGAGAAGTCCAGCGATGAGGAAGCCACGTTCTGGTCCGGTGACGACGAGTGGTTCCTGTCCGATGCCCTGTTGCCCGGCGGCGGCGATACCTACAGTTTTCCCAATCACATCGGCCCGGTGCCCGACAACAGCGCCGAACGCCGGATCATGGCAGGCGGGACCGGCATCGAGTTCGAACCCCTCGATACCGAACTCGACTCGGTCGTCTCGGATTTCACGATCGACGAGGACGTGTTTGCCGCCTACTTCATGGGAACATGGGAAACCGACAGGGCGACGATCGTCGCGGGTCTTCGATATGAACAGACACAGCTCGACAGCCGCGGCAACGAGGTGGAGGTGGTAGAAGAAGATCAGCATGGACCGGGCAATCCGCCGGATGACACGTTGATCGTTACTGCCGTTCAAGCGAGCCAGTCTTACGGCGATCTGCTGCCAAGCGCCAACATCCGCTTCGACTTTTCCGAGAATGTCGTTGGCCGGGCATCGGTTTACCGGTCGGTGGTGCGGCCTCGAGTCGAGGATGTCGCGTTCAGGGTAGCTATTGAAGGCGACGAAGCGGAACTCGGCAATCCCGGCCTCGATCCATATCGCGCCTGGAATCTCGACGCCTCGATAGCGTTTTACCCGACCGAGTTGAGCGTGGTATCCGGAGGCGTTTTCCAAAAGCGAATCGACGACTTCATTTTTATACAGACTCTCGACGATTACGGCTTCGAGGACAGGACTTTCGACGAAGCCATCATCGCGCTGAATGGCGAGGTAGCGACCGTCCTGGGGTTTGAATTTACGTATCAACAACATTTCGGATTTCTCAGTCCGCCCTTCGATGGAATCCTGGCGTCCCTGAACTACACCATTGTGGACAGCGAGGCCGACACGGGCGACCGGCTGGTCGGTCTTCCGAAACAGGCCGCCAACATCGGCGGTGTCACGCTGGGCTACGACAAGTACGGGCTGGACATAAGGCTTGCAGTAAAGTATCGCGACAGCTATATCGACGAACTCGTTGAACCGGGGCTGGACCGTTACACCGACGACCGTCTGCAGTGGGATCTGACGGCGAAATACGGGTTGTCGGAAAACTGGCAGGTCTATGCGGAGTTTGCCAACCTGGGCGATGCGCCGGAATTCTACTATGCCGGCAGTCGGCGCCGGGTGCTGCAATACGACGAGTTCGGCACCACGTCTTCAATGGGATTTCAGTACAACTTCCAGTAGGCCGCTCAAGCGCTTCCGCTCGATGGGCGTGCGCGGATAGAGGCGGGGGGCGGGGGGGGGGGCGGGCGGGGGCGGGGTGGG
>VYEH01000382.1:3352-17185 GCA_009843005.1 Pseudomonadota bacterium
TACCCCATCCACTATCCCTCCCTGGCCCATCGTGCGGATGCGCCTCCACGTTAGTCGTCTCCGAAACAGGCAGGCCATCACCACCAGGGCGGCGCCGATCACCGCAAGCCAATCGCCCCAGCGCGCATAAGGCGTGCTGCCGGTGAAGCCCTGCACAGCGCCCCGCAGGACATGGGGCTCGAATGCCGGCGACCGCGATACCACCCGGCCGCGGGGATCGATGAAGGCCGTAATGCCCGTGTTGGTGGCCCGCAGCAGGTATCGCGACGCCTCCGCGGCCCGGACCCGGGCGATTTGCAGGTGCTGGTGCGGCGCCACCGTATCGCCGAACCAGGCGTCGTTGCTGACGTTGATCAGCAGCGTGGCCTCGGGCAGGTAGTGCCGCTGCTCGGCGCCGAACAGATCCTCGTAGCAGATGCTCACGCCGACCCGCTCCCCGGCGATGTTCAGCGGCGGCTGATTGGGATCGCCCGGCACGGCATCGGTGTACGGCAGGCTCATCAGCCTGAGCCACCGGCGCACGAAGCCCGGCACCGGAAAGTACTCCCCGTAGGGCACCAGGTGCCGCTTGACGTAGAAGGACGGTTCCTCGTCCAGAACGACCAGGGTGTTCTGAAACGTGCCCCCGCCCGGATCGTCCCGCAGGATGCCCAGCGCCACCTGGCTGCCGCGCGCCCCGGCCCAGTCGCGGATCTCACCGAGGTAGCCTTCAGCCTGCGCGTACAGCGTGGGAATGGCCGCCTCCGGCCAGACGATGAGCCGGCTGTCCCCGGCCTCTTCGGTGAGGCGGCGGTAGAGATCCAGGGTGGCGGGCAACTGCTCCGGAAGCCACTTCAGCTCCTGGGGCACGGCCCCCTGCACCAGCGCTGCCGGGATCACGTTGCCGGTCGCCTCGCTCCAGCGGAGATTGCCCAGAAAGTATCCGCTCCCCCACATCAGCGCGAGTCCCAGCACTGACGCGGTGCGCAGACGCCAGCGTCCGAAGGCCAGCGCCGGCAGCGCGCCCGCGGACAGCAGCACCGCCCAGGTCATCAGGTAGACGCCGCCCACCGGCGCGTAGCCCATGAGCCAGGAATCCGTCTGGCTGTAGCCTGGAGCCAGCCAGCCGAAACCGCTCAGCATCCAGCCCCGGCACCACTCCGTGAGCACCGTGACCGCGGGGAACACCGCCAGCCAGGCCACCGGCCCGCGGTTCGTAAACCAGCGGGATGCGACCCACCCGGTCAGGCCGACGAAGGCGCCCAGGTAGACGACCAGGAGCCCGGTGATGGCGGAGGCCAGCAGCGGGTGAGCCAGCCCGTAGTCGTGGATGCTCACATAGACCCAGTGCACGCCCGCCAGAAAGGCCGCACAGCCGAACGCGAAACCCACCCGGAGCGCCTGCAGGGGCCGCAGGCCATCCCACAGGTGAAACAGCACCGCGTAGCCGAGCGGCGCCACCCAGAAATGGTCGAACGGAGCATGGGCCTGCGGGACGAGGGCCCCCGCGATGAGCGCGATCAGCAGCCTGGCGCGCATCGGTCAACGATTCGGGTCGCCGGGGCGCGCAGGCGCCGAAGCGCGAGCGGCCCACGCGAGCGAGCTGCAACGCCGCCGGGTCATCGACCGGTTCGCCGCAGTGCTATTGAACCCGGGCCGCGGGAATCGTCGTGACCTCCAGCGACTGGATCCGCCTGCGGTCCGCACCCTTCACGCAGAAGCGAAGGCCGGCGAACTCCAGCACCTCGCCGCGCCGCGGCAGGCGGCCCAGCTTGTGCATGACGAGCCCGCCCACCGTGTCGAATTCGCCGTTCGCGAGATCGACGCCGAAGCGCTCGCTGAAGTCCTCGATCCGGGTCAGGGCCAGGACAGTGAAGCGCCCCTCGCCGTGATCGTGGATGTATTCGGCTTCCTCCGGGTCGTGTTCGTCGTCGATGTCGCCGACGATCTGCTCGATGACGTCCTCGATGGTGGCAAGGCCCGCCACGCCGCCGTATTCGTCCACGACGATGGCCATGTGATTGTGGCTTTCCCTGAACTGGGTGAGCAGCGTGTCCAGGCGCTTGCTCTCGGGAATGTAGATGGCCTTGCG
This sequence comes from Pseudomonadota bacterium, assembly GCA_009843005.1. Classification (GTDB taxonomy): domain Bacteria; phylum Pseudomonadota; class Gammaproteobacteria; order Steroidobacterales; family Rariloculaceae; genus UBA6522. Next base: position 5,424 of record VYEH01000382.1, read on the forward strand.
AAGCAAGTCCTCTATCTGGAAGGAGTCGCTGGGATGGTCCTCGCCGAAATAGCGCAGCAGGTCCTTGGCCAGCACGATTCCGGCGACTTCGTCGCGGTCCTCGCCCACCACCGGGAAGCGGGAGTGACCCGAGTCGACGATGGTCTTGAGCATGGCCTGGGGCGGATCCTCCAGTTCCAGCACCACCATGTGCGAGCGGGGCACCATGATGTCCCGAACCTGGGTTTCGGAAACCTTCAGGACCCCCTGGAGCATGGCGTGCTCGTCGGTATCGAGGAGGTTGACGCGCCGGCACTGGCCGAGAAATTCCACAATATCCGATCTCGCCATGCCATTGCTGGCGTATCTTCCGAACAAACGCGACCACCACCGGGAAAGGCGGTTCGGGTTTCTACTGGAGGGGAGATCGTCGGGCATCGGAAGTCCCTATCTTGCAGCCCCGCGGGCCGGCTTGCAAGATTTCGGATTCGAATTTCCCGGAAACTTCAGTATTCATCGGCCCAGGGATCGCCAAATCCCATCGCTTCCAGCAGTTCCCGCTCCCTGCCTTCCATGACCCGCGCCTGTTCGGCCTCTTCGTGGTCGTAGCCCAGCAGGTGCAGCGCACCGTGCACGGCAATGTGCGCCCAGTGCGCCTCCAGCGGCTTGCCCCGCCGCGCCGCCTCGCGCTCCACCACCGCAGCGCAGATGACCAGGTCGCCGAACGCCCTTTCCTCATCGGCGAGGTCGGAATTCCCTCCCGGGTCCTCGGGGTCCGCATCGGGGCCGTGTGGGTCCGCGTCGACGCCAGAGGGATCCCCGTAGGCGAAGGCCAGCACGTCGGTCGCTCCGCTGCCGCGACGATAGCGCTCGTTGAGGTGCGCGCTCTCCGCCTCGTCCACCACGCGCACCGTGACTTCGCCCGGCGGCGCTTCACCGAGGGCCCGGCCGACCCAGCGACGGATGCTGGCGGCGGAAGGAACCGAAGCGCCGCGCACCGCTTTCTGCACCACGATTTCACGATCCGCTTTGGCTTCCATCTCAGGCTGTTCGGCGTTTTTCAGTGATGACTGCAAGGGTTGTGGCGATGAGGTGTGGACTCAATGCTGCCAAACTAACGCACGAACCAGCTATCCTGGAATCTTTCCCGACGCTCTTCCTCGTAGGCCGTCCGGACGCGGTAGAACTCCGCCAGCGCGTGGTAGAAGTCCGGGTCTTCCTCGGCCATCCGGGCAATCTTCTGCCTGAGGATGTCCTCGTGGTACAGAATGTCCCCACCCGGATCGAAGTACGCGTCCCCGGCCAGGAAATCCTGGGCCGCCTCGGCTTCCAGGCGGTCAACGTATCGAGGCCGGCAAACCCTCACGGGTATGTGGCTTCCTGTCGGCGTCTCCCGCCGGCAGACGATGTCGTAGTCGTTGTCGACATTGAGTTCGTTGAAGAGCGCGAACGCCCGATCCTGCACCTCGTCTATTTCCGCACGCAGGGATCGCAGGGTGCGCGGAGCGGTGACGACGATTTCCTCCAGGTCCGCGTAACCGGCGTCCTCCGCGGGTGCTTCCGCCGTGGCCTCTTCTCCCTGCGCCAGCGCGACCCGATCCATCGGATACCCCAAGGCCACGAGCAGCGCAACCAACACACCCCCGAAGCGCACCCGGACCTTCGAGCCCGCACGCGGCCTCCGCGCCCCACCGGCACCTGCATCCGCCTACTCACCGGAACCACGTTCCTTGTCCCGGTCATAAGCCTGAACGATCCGCTGCACCAGCTGATGCCGAACCACATCCTCGGGACCGAAGTGAACGAACTGCACGCCCTTCACCCCGCGCAGGATGCGATTCACGTGCGTCAGCCCCGATTGCCGCCCCGGCGGCAGGTCCGTCTGCGTGAGGTCGCCGGTGACCACGGCCCGGGAACCGAAGCCGATGCGCGTCAGAAACATCTTCATCTGCTTCACTGTCGTGTTCTGGGCTTCGTCCAGTATGACAAAGGCTTCGTTCAGCGTTCGCCCTCGCATGTAAGCCAGCGGTGCGATCTCGATGATGTGGCGCTCGATCAGCCGCCCCACGTGTTCGAACCCCATCATTTCGTAGAGCGCGTCATAGATCGGGCGCAGGTACGGGTCGACCTTCTGGGACATGTCCCCGGGAAGAAACCCCAGACTTTCGCCGGCCTCCACCGCAGGCCGCACCAGGACGATGCGCCGCACCACGTCCGCGTCCAGGGCTTCGACCGCGGCCGCCACCGCCAGGTAGGTCTTGCCGGTGCCCGCAGGGCCGATGCCGAAGATCAGGTCCTTGTCCCGCATGGCGCGCGAGTAGGACGCCTGGTTGGGCCCCCGGGCCCGGATGTCCCGCCGCCGGGTGTGGAAGACCAGGGATTCCCGGCGCGGCCCGCCGGCGCCGCGAAGGCTTTCCTGAAGGCACAGGTGCACCCGCTCCGGGTCCAGGTTCTCGGCCTCGGTCAAGGAGAACAGTTCCTGAAGCACTTCCCGCCCCACCGCCGTGGAGCCGGACTCGCCGGTGAGCCGGAATCGGTTGCCGCGGCTCGTGATGCGAATGTCCAGCCGCTTCTCGATCTGGCGGAGATGCTCGTCGAACTGCCCGCAGAGGTTGGCCCTGCGCCGGTGGTCGTCCGGGCGCAGGATGACTTCCAGGGAATCGCTTTCGCGGTGCAGTTCAGGCAACGGTTTCGATCAACCTTCCCCGCAGGGAGTTGGGCAGCGCCTCGGTGATGACCACATCGGCGAACTTCCCGATCGCGCCCGCCGGGGCAGAGAAATTCACCCATCGGTTGTTTTCGGTGCGCCCGCAGACCTCTCTGGCAGACTTGCGCGAGGTCTTCTCGACCAGCACGCGCTCGACCCCGCCGACCATGCGCCGGCTGATGGCCGCAGCCTGCCCGTTGACCAGCCTCTGCAGCCGCTGAAGCCGCTCGAGCTTGACCTCCTTCGGCACCTCGTCGGGCACCGCGGCGGCCGGCGTGCCCGGGCGGGGGCTGTAGATGAAGCTGAAGGACTGGTCGAACCCCACCGCCTCGATCAGGTCGAGGGTCGCCTGAAAGTCCGCCTCGTCCTCGCCGGGGAAACCGACGATGAAATCCGAGGACAGCGAGATGCCGGGCCTGGCTTTCTTGATCGCGCGGATCTTCTCCAGGTACGACGCGGCCGTATAGCCCCGCTTCATGAGGCGAAGAATCCGGTCGGAGCCGCTCTGCACCGGCAGGTGAAGATAGCTTGCCAGCTCGCCCACCTGAGCGTACGCCTGTACCAGCGACGGGCTGAATTCCAATGGATGCGACGTGGTGAAGCGGATGCGGCGAATTTCGGCGATGGCGGCGACATAGTGGATCAGCGTCGCCAGGTCCGCCGTACCGCCACCGTGCACGGGACCGCGGTAAGCGTTCACGTTCTGGCCGAGCAGGTTGATCTCCTTCACGCCCAGGCGGGCCAGACCGACGATTTCGGCGATGACGTCGTCCAGCGGCCTGCTGATTTCCTCGCCGCGGGTGTAGGGAACAACACAGAAACTGCAGTACTTGCTGCATCCCTCCATCACCGAGACGAAGGCGGTGACGTGAGAATCCGTGGCGGCGGGCAGCCGGTCGAATTTCTCGATCTCCGGGAAGCTGACGTCAACTACGTTCGGGCTCCCGGAGCGCACCCGGGCGATCATCTCCGGCAGCCGGTGCAGCGTCTGCGGCCCGAATACCAGGTCCACGTAGGGCGCGCGGCGGCGGATGGCCTCGCCCTCCTGGCTGGCCACGCAACCGCCGACGCCGATGATCTTGTGGGGGTGCTCGCGCTTGTAGGCCCGCCAGCGGCCGAGCAGCGAAAAGACCTTCTCCTGGGCCTGCTCGCGAACCGAGCAGCTGCTGAGCAGGAGGATGGCCGCTTCGTCCGGGTGCTGCGTTTCGGTCACGCCCATGGACGCGCCGAGCACGTCGGCCATCTTGGCCGAATCGTACTCGTTCATCTGACAGCCGAAGGTCTGGATGAATACTTGCTCGGGCATCGAAAAACTCTATTCCGCGTTGGCTTGAGGGCTACTGTCGCTCGTCTCCGACGGATTCTCGACCGGCGCCTCCTTTATCACAAAAAGGCCTTCGTGCTTGAATTCCGGGTACTTCTTGCTGCTCGCGAGATACGCCCCGTGGTCTCGAATGCAATTCAACCTGTCTTCGCTGTCCGCGCATATCGTGTACGAGTCAAGGGTTACTACGTGATACGGCGGCGCTGCCCACCACGGCATCGTGTCTCCGCTAGGCACCAGTAGGCGGAACTCCTGCCCGATCGTATGCTCCGCGCCTTTCCATGCGGTCGGATCATATGCGTACAGATATGACAACCGCGCATCATGGTCGAAAAGATAGGTGTTCGCGATAATGAATTTCTGATACGCGTTGACGCGATGGGCTTCCGCATTGACCAAATCGTATCTTGACTGCGCGTAAGATGAGCCAACCAGGAATACCAGGCCCCCCGCCAAAATCTCGCGCCAAGCGATTGACCCAACTGGTAATTTATCCATGTTTGGCGTTTCCTCAAATGGTCGCTAAACGCGCCAGCGAGTATGCGAACGCGGGTAGGAATGCTCCAAAAATGAAATGCCGAACAAGAGAACCCCTGACGTTACCAACGGCGACCACCAAACCGAACAGCGCACAATAGACTACGCAAACAACCGCAATCACCATAAAAATCGCAATCGAAATACTTGGAGTCGTGCTGACCAAGCTACTGTTTCTCGCAAGCATTCCCAAGTGTAGAGCAGAACTACCCAGGAAAGCCGCGCACAATCGTCCTGGAAAATGGTGGCCCCTTTCTCCTCCTTCGTCCAGTGTACCAAGCAGATCGCCCAGCGCTTGCCCAATGGTACTCAACAAGGGATCGACCGAAATGATGTTCTCGGCGGCAAAGGCGGAGCCACTCCACCGACTCGCGACAATTCTCGGCCTGCAAAACTCAGTACGAAGACATCAGAAGGGGATGTCGTCGTCCAGATCGTCGGTGCGTGTGCTCGAGGGCGCCGCGCTCGCGGGCTGCTCGGCGACACCGCGTGCGGGCATTCGGCCTGGGGCGTCCATGTCGGAGCGGCCGCCGAGCATCTGCATCTCGTTGGCGACGATTTCCGTGGTGTATCGGTCGTTGCCGTCGCGATCCTGCCACTTGCGGGTCCGCAGTTCACCCTCGATATAGACCTGCCGGCCCTTGCGCAGATACTCTCCCGCAATTTCCGCCAGGCGGCTGAAGAAAACCACACGGTGCCATTCCGTACGCTCCTGCTGCTCACCGGATTCGCGGTCACGCCACGACCTGGTGGTGGCCAGGCTGATGTTGGTGACGGCGCCGCCGCTGGGCATGTACCGTGTTTCCGGATCCGCTCCCAGGTCGCCGACGAGGATGACCTTGTTGATGCCTCTTGCCATTGAGTTACCCCGGAATATTGGGCCGTTCGCTACGGCAGCTTGAAAAGGCGCCATTGTACGCCGTGAGACGGCTTTTGGCAGCCGCGAATCTTGCCATAGAACCCAGAAATGCGCGTCCTGCCCTACTCAAATCTGGTCCATCCGCCCGGTATTTTGCGCCGCGGTTTTTCGGCAGCGTATAGTAGGGGATTGCCCCGGCAAAGGCCCCGCGGACGTGTCTACCAGCCATATACGGATTCGCGGTGCGCGGACCCACAACCTGAAGGACATCGATCTCGACTTGCCCCGGGAACGGATGATCGTGCTCACGGGCCTGTCCGGGTCCGGCAAGTCCTCGCTGGCGTTCGATACCATCTATGCCGAGGGACAGCGCCGTTACGTGGAGTCGCTGTCCGCCTACGCGCGGCAATTCCTTTCGGTGATGGAGAAACCCGCGGTGGACCACATCGAGGGGCTGTCGCCGGCCATCTCCATCGAGCAGAAGTCCGCATCGCACAATCCGCGCTCCACCGTGGGTACGGTGACCGAGATCTACGACTACCTGCGGCTGCTGTTCGCCCGGGCGGGCGTCCCGCGCTGCCCGGCCCATGACACCGTGCTCGATGCCCAGAACGTCTCGCAGATGGTGGACCAGGTGCTCGGCCTCGAGGAGGGCACGCGCGTGATGGTGCTGGCGCCCGTGGTGACCGCCCGCAAGGGAACCCACGCCGATGTGCTCGCCGACCTCAGGGCCCGCGGATTCGTGCGCGTGCGCATCGACGGGACCATCTGCGACCTGGACAATCCCCCGACGCTGGACCGCAACTACAACCACACCATCGAGACCGTGGTGGACCGGCTGCGGGTGCGCCCGGAGGTGCGCCTGCGCCTGGCCGAGTCGTTCGAAACCACGCTCGCGCTGGCGGATGGCGTGGCCCAGGTCGGATTCATGGACGAACCCGGGAAGGAGTCCCTGGTGTTCTCGGGCAAGTTCGCGTGTCCGGTGTGCGGTTACGGGATACCGGAACTGGTGCCGCGGCTGTTCTCGTTCAACAGTCCGGTCGGCGCCTGCGCCGACTGCGACGGCCTCGGCGTGCAGCGTTTCTTCGATCCCCTGCGCGTGGTGCGCCATCCGCACCTTTCCCTGGCGGGTGGCGCGGTGCGCGGCTGGGACCGCAACAACACCTACTACTTCCAGATGATCCGGTCGCTCGCCGGACACTACGGCTTCGATATCGAGACACCGTTCGAAGAGCTGCCGGAACGGATCCGCGACATCGTGCTGTACGGCAGCCGCGGCCAGCGCATCGACTTTCGCTACGTCAACGAACGCGGCGGCGAGCGGCAGTGGCGACATTCGTTCGAGGGCATCATCCCGAACATGCAGCGGCGCTACCGGGAGACCGAATCCAATGCCGTGCGTGCCGCGCTCGGAAACTACCAGAGCACCCAGGCGTGCGAAACCTGCCGGGGCTCGCGCCTGAACGAAGCGGCGCGGCATGTCTTCGTCGGGGGCCGGGCGCTGCCCGCGATCGCCGCGGGGAGCGTGGCGGAGACGCTCCGGTTCTTCAGCGATCTCGAACTGGAGGGATGGCGCGCCGAAGTAGCCGACCGGGTCGTGAAGGAAATCCGCAACCGGCTGGGGTTCCTGGTGGACGTGGGCCTGGACTACCTGACCCTGGACCGCAGCGCCGATACGCTCTCCGGCGGCGAAGCCCAGCGCATCCGGCTCGCCAGCCAGATCGGCTCCGGCCTGGTGGGCGTCATGTACATCCTGGACGAACCCTCCATCGGCCTGCATCAGCGCGACCACCGCCGGCTGCTCGAAACGCTGCGCCAGCTCAGGGACCTGGGCAATTCCGTGCTCATCGTCGAGCACGACGCCGAGGCGATCCTGTCAGCCGACCACCTGGTGGACCTGGGACCCGGCGCCGGAGTCCACGGCGGCCGCGTGGTGGCCCAGGGCACGCCCGAGGAGATCATGTCGAACCCGGCCTCGCTGACCGGACAGTACCTCACCGGGCGGCGGCGGATTCCGCTGCCCCGGACCCGCCGCGACTTCGACCCGCAGGCCGTGATCGGGATTCGCGGCGCCCGGGGCAACAACCTGAGGCGGATCGACGTGGAATTTCCGCTGGGGCTGATGACCTGCGTGACCGGCGTGTCCGGATCCGGCAAGAGCACGTTGATCAACGATACGCTCTACCGGCTGGCGGCCGGCAAAGTCAACCGCACGACGTACGATCCCGCGCCCTGCGACGGCATCGAGGGGCTGGAACTGATCGATCGGGTGATCGACATCAGCCAGAGCCCCATCGGGCGCACCCCGCGCTCCAATCCGGCCACCTATACCGGGTTGTTCTCGCCGATTCGGGAACTGTTCGCGGCCACCCAGGAGTCGCGCTCCAGGGGATACCTGCCGGGCCGATTCAGCTTCAACGTCAAGGGCGGCCGCTGCGAATCCTGCCGGGGCGACGGCGTCATCAAGGTGGAGATGCATTTCCTGCCGGACATCTACGTGTCCTGCGACGTCTGTGAGGGCCAACGCTACAACCGGGAAACACTCGATATCCGTTACAAGGGGAAGACGATCCACGACGTGCTGCAGATGACGGTGGAGGATGCGGCGGCGTTCTTCCGCAACGTACCGAGAGTGGCTGGCAAGCTCGACACGCTCGTGGCCGTGGGATTGAGCTACATCCAGCTGGGACAGAGCGCCACGACGCTTTCCGGGGGCGAGGCCCAGCGGATCAAGCTGGCCAGGGAACTCTCCAAGCGCAGCACGGGCTCGACGCTCTACATCCTCGACGAGCCCACCACGGGGCTGCATTTCCATGACATCGCCCAACTTCTTGAAGTGCTCTACAGGCTCCGCGACCAGGGCAACACCGTCGTCGTCATCGAGCACAACCTGGAGGTGATCAAGACGGCGGACTGGATCATCGACCTGGGCCCCGAAGGCGGCGCGGGCGGCGGCCGCGTCATTGCCGTTGGAACACCGGAAGCCGTGGCGGGGCTGGACGGCTCCCATACCGGACGGGCGCTGCGGAGCGTGCTCGGCGGCACCGAGCACCTGGTGCTGACGCCGCTGCGCAGAGAGGGCGCCACATAGCAGCCCGTGGCAAGAGTCCCGCGGCATGGGCCGTACCGGCTGGCCGAAGACGACCGATCCGCCGGCGATGGGTTCCGCCCGGCTGAGTTGCCCTTCGTTTGATTTTTCCTGATATTCGCGGCAGTCCCGCCGCGCACCTTCAGCCGAGCTTGCGGAAGCCGACTGCGCGGCGGATCTCGTCCATGTATGGAACGCTCACCTTGCGTGCCCTTTCGGCGCCCCGGCGGAGTACGCCTTCCACATGGTCCGGTGCTTTGAGCAGCCGCTCGTACTCCGCGCGGGGTCCCTTGAGCTGCTCGTTGAGGTACTCGAACAGGACCTTCTTCATCTCGCCCCACGCGATCCCGGCGCGGTAACGCTCACGAATCGCCGCAGCTTCCTCGTCGGTGCAGAAGGCCCGGTAGATCGCGTAGAGCGCGCTGTTGTCGGGATCCTTCGGCTCGCCCGGTTCCTGGGAGTTGGTCTTGATCCGCATGATCAGCTTGCGCAACCGCTTCTCCGGGGCGAACAGCGGAATTGTGTTGGCGTAGCTCTTCGACATCTTGCGGCCGTCCAGGCCCGGCAGAACCGCGGTGTTGTCGTCCACCACCGCCTCCGGTAGCACAAAGGTCTCCCCGTAGTGATGGTTGAACCGCCCGGCGATGTCCCGAGCCATCTCCACGTGCTGGATCTGGTCGCGGCCCACCGGCACCTTGTCGGCCTTGAACATGAGAATGTCCGCAGCCATCAGAATCGGATAGGAGAACAGGCCCATGGTGATGGCCTTGTCGGGATCCCGGTTGCGCCGGGCCTCGTTTTCGGCCACCGCCGCCTTGTAGGCGTGGGCCCGGTTCATCAGGCCCTTGGCCGTCATGCAGGTCAGCACCCAGGTCAGTTCCATGATTTCCGGGATATCGGACTGCCGGTAGAACACGCAATCGGGGTCCAGGCCCGCGGCCATCCAGCTCGCGGCGACTTCAAGCGTCGAACGCGCCATCTGATCTGGGTCGCCGCTCTTCACCAGCGAGTGATAGTCGGCCAGGAAGTAGTAGGAATTGACGCTCTTGTCCCGGCTGGCGATCACGGTGGGCCGAATCGCACCCACGTAGTTGCCGATGTGCGGCACGCCGGTGGTGGTGATTCCTGTCAGTACGGTTTCCATGGAGTTGCGGCGCCGGAGGATGCGGTGGCTCGAAGGTGGCGCGATTTTAACCGAAACCGGTGTGGAGATTCGCGATGTCACGGTGGCGGAAACAGGCTGATGACACCGAAGTACTCATTCGGCAGAATGTACTTCCAATGCAAAACTGACCACTGGAAGCAGCCAATTTCATGACTGAAGACAAGGAACGTCCGCGCATCGCACGCCCGCTCTCCCGCCAGCACATGCCGACCGGCCATGCGATATCGCTGGCAAAATATACGCATCGCGGAACGCCGCGGGAAATCCGCATCCCGGATGACTTCGGGCCGGCGCAATCCATGCGCGGTTTCGAGGCAACCTATCGAAACATCATCGACTACATCGTCCGCATTACCTACCGCATCTGGGAAGACCGTGAAGTCGAGTACATCGCCGACACTTACTCCGACACTTCCCAGGTGTTCGACGACTACGGCCTGCAGCACGGCTGCAGAAAAATCATCGACGATACCCATCACACCACCGGCGCCTTCTCCGACATCAAGCTGATCGCCGATGAAATCGTGTGGGCGGGCGACGACGAGATCGGTTACCACACGTCGCATCGCACCATCATTCGCGGCACAAACGACGGAGACAGCCGCTACGGCCCGGCCACCAACCGGTACATCGACGTGCTTGTCATCGCCAATTGCGTGGCGCTGGAGAACGAAATCTTTCTCGAACACGTGCTCTACAACAACTCCAGCATGCTCCGGCAACTGGGCCACAATCTGCAGGACATCGTGCCCACGCTGGCCGCTTCACCACCCGCCGGCTGGCCGCGGGACAAGGCGACCTGGGACGGCCTGCGAAGTTCGGCCCGGCCGGAGCGGCCCATTTCCGTCGCGCAACCCATCGACGGCTTCGACGTCGACAGGGTGGCCCGGCGCACCATCGATGAACTCTGGAATCGCCGAAACCTCGAGGTGCTAACGTCTGCCTATGCAGCGGACTTTGCATTCGAAGGGCCCACGGACCGCAAGTTCTCCGGCGCGGACAGCTACCGCGCCTTTCTTGGATCGATCCACAGCGCTTTCCCCGACCTGGAAGTTCAGGTCGACGAGGTCTACTGGATGGGTAATGACACGGACGGTCACCTCACCTCCGAGCGATGGAGCGCCGAGGGCACCCATACCGGTCCGGGACTCTACGGCGAACCCACGGGCAAGGCTGTGCAGGTCTGGGGCATCACCCAGCACGAAATCGTGGGCGGCAGGATCGTGCGCGAATGGCTGCTCTTCAACGAGCTGGACCTGATGATGCAGCTGGCAGCGTAACCAGTGAGCATCGAGCAAATCCAATCGGCCAAAGGCATCGTACTGGACTACTTTCGCGCCATCGAAGCCGCCCCGCCGGACCGGATCGCCGCCACGATCGAGCAATTCGCCTCAGACGACTACCGCTTCCGGGGCGTGCACCCCTTCAACGAGCTTGACGGCGCCGAGGCCGTCGCGGCCACCGTGTGGCAGCCGCTGCGCGAGTCGCTGACGCCCATGCAGCGACGCCAGGACATCTTCTTCGCCGGCCCGAACTTTATCGACGGCACGCTCTGGGTCACGAGCATGGGAACATTCATGGGCCTCATGGACAACCCATGGCTCGGAATCCCGCCCACCGGCAAGATCGTGCTCCTGCCCTACTGCGAGTTTCATCGCATCGCCGAAGGCCGGATCGCCGAGTCGGCGCTCTGGGTGGACATCATCGCCGTGATGATGCAGGCGGGGCTTCAGCCGCTACCCGTGCAGACGGGCGCCGCCATCGTAAATCCCGGCCCGCGAACCGCCGACGGCGTACTCCACGAACCACAGCACGAAGCCGAGTCGCGCAAGACCCTGGAACTGATACTTCGGATGTGCGACGACCTGGTCGGAGACCGGATGGAGTCGCCCGGGGACATGCTGCGAAGAACATGGCATGAGGACATGTCCTGGTTCGGCCCCTGGGGTATCGGCGCCACCCATACCATCGACCGCTACCAGTTACAGCACCAGCAACCGTTTCGCCGCGGACTGGAAAACATCCGCTTCAACGGCCATGTGCTGGAACATGCCGAGGGAAACTACGGCGGCTGGTTCGGCTGGCCGAACATGAGCATGAATC